>CALRVY020000101.1:0-10660 GCA_943371725.1 Pseudanabaena sp. UWO311
ATTATACGACAAAGAAAATAAATCTGTAGCTTTAAAAAACACAAAGTTGCATTTTTGAGAGTCTGCTATTAAAAGTGTTATAAAAAAATGAATCTCGCATTGCTCAAACGTTTTCCTTTTTCGACTTTCAGATGAAAACGATTTCAAATTATTTTTTTAGTAAATACTATTTAGCGGATAAATCAAAAAAAACTATAATTTAGACGTAAAATCTGCTGAAAATGAACTCCGAACAACACGAATTGTATGAAAATGCACGGAAGCGACTCAGGCAAAAGCGTTTCCTTTATTATCATTTTGTGTTTTTTTGTCTAGCTAACTTGTTTTCTTACATAGCCAATACCTTTTTTGAACTGGGAAGTCCTACTAAATGGTGGCCGTGGGTTTTTGTAGTTTGGTTATTTCTTTTGATTTTACATTTCGTCGATGTTTACATTACCAAGCGATTTCTGAATAAGAATTGGGAACGACAACAAATAGAACGGTTGGTGCGAAAACAAGAACAAAAAATAGAACAACTTAAAAACAAATTAGATTCAGATTCAAACAAATGAAGCAAATCATACTTATTGCCGCCATCGGAGAAAACAATGAACTTGGGAAAAATAACGATTTGCTTTGGCACTTACCCGACGATTTTAAAAGGTTTAAGAATCTCACTCAAAACCACGATATGATTATGGGATATAAAACTTTTAGGAGTTTGCCACGGTTGCTACCAAACCGAAAACATATCGTAATCAGCACAAAGGATTTGACTTCTGAGGAATCGCAGCTGGTTTATTGTAAGAACTTGAGCGAAGCTTTTGCTAGTGCCATAACAGATCCGACCTACGTGATCGGTGGCGGACAAATTTACACGCAAGCGATGGAATTTGCAGACAAACTAGAACTGACAAGGGTTCACGGATCATTTGAAGCAACTGTTTTCTTTCCCGAAATTCCGATAGAGCAGTTCGAACTGCAACACAGCGAGTTTCACCCAGCCGATGAAAAACACGCCTATTCTTTCACTTACGAAACTTATATCAGAACTTCCCGTTAAACCATCCAACAAAAAGCCTTTGGTTTTGTAACTTTGGCACAAATTTTATAAATGGCAGCTTCAATTAAGCCTTACAAGAATTCAGAATCATCGAAAAAAGAACAGGTTCGAAGAATGTTCGACAACATATCGTGCGATTACGATCAGCTTAATCGCGTGATATCTTTTGGAATTGATAACGCTTGGCGAAAAAAGGTCATTGATTTGGTAACGCAAACGCGGCCCAAAGCAATTCTGGATGTTGCCACAGGAACGGGCGATTTAGTGATGATGTTCAAGAATTCGGGTGCGGATAAAATCGTAGGCCTTGATTTATCGCCTGGTATGCTTGAAATTGGTCGGAAGAAAGTAATTTCAGAAGGATTAACAGAGCTAATTGATATGGTTGTAGGCGATTCGGAACAACTCCCGTTTCCAGATAATTCATTCGATGGAATTACAGTTTCGTTTGGCATTCGAAACTTCGAAGATTTGGAGCTAGGGCTATCCGAAATTCTGCGCGTACTCAAGCCAGGCGGCATTTTTGTTATTTTGGAGACATCCGTACCTACTAAATTTCCATACAAACAAGGCTATAAAATTTACACTCAAACGCTTTTACCAACCATTGGCCGCTTGTTTTCAAAAGATAAAGTAGCGTATCAGTATTTATCCGATTCGGCTGCTGTTTTTCCTTATGGAGAAGCTTTAAACAATATTTTGAGAAAAGTTGGGTTTACTAATGTGGTTGCACAACCCCAAACTTTTGGTGTAGCCACCATTTATACAGCTGGGAAATTATAAAATGCGAAAAAGCTTCTTCATTTTTGTTTTATTTATGCCGCTTCTCGCGAAAGCGCAGTTTCACATGTTTAGCAAAGATCCAATTATTAATTTGGAGAACTTTGACAAGCAGCGCGTTCATTGGGGCTACTTCTTGGGATTTAATTCCTATGATTTTAAATTCGAATATAATGAAGTAGGACCCGATGTATTGGTTAACTCAACCACAGGATTCAACGTTGGATTAGTTGGGAATTTAAGACTTCACGAACACATCGATTTGCGTTTTGAGCCTGGGTTGTATTTTAATCAGCGAAATCTGACGTTCCCCGGATTCGAAAATCCCGTTGACGCTTTGCGCGAAGTGAAGTCAACCTATATACATTTCCCACTTTTATTGAAGCTTTCTTCTGTGCGAACGGGAAACATCAAACCGTATGTGGTTGCAGGTGTTGGAACCGCACTCAATTTGGCGTCGAATGCAGATGCCCGAGATGATAATTCGAGCAATCGCTTTCGAATGATCAAGAATACCAACTTCTACGAACTTGGATTTGGAATCGATTTATACTTACAATATTTCAAATTTTCGCCTTCGATTCGAGGTGTCTTTAGTTTAGACGA
Organism: Pseudanabaena sp. UWO311; assembly: GCA_943371725.1. Lineage (GTDB taxonomy): Bacteria > Bacteroidota > Bacteroidia > Flavobacteriales > Flavobacteriaceae > Flavobacterium. The sequence continues at coordinate 2,432 of CALRVY020000101.1, forward strand.
CGAATTGATTAGCGATAACGACCCGAACAGTCCGTGGACGTCGAATATTCAATCCATGTCGTCGCGAGCCATTTTCATCAACTTTACTTTCCATTAAAATTTCGGCGAATTTCTGCCAAAATAACGGCCGCTGCAGTAGTTACATTCAAGCTCTCCGTTTGTTTTAAATGTCCGTAACGCGGAATCGAAACTTTCTGATGAACGAAATCTTGTGTTTCTTTTCGAATGCCGTTTGCTTCATTTCCAAAAACCAAATAACACGGAACTTGTAATGGTATTTCGTAAATCGATTGGCCTTCCATAAAAGTGCCATAAACCAGAGCTCGAGTATTTTGAAATACGTCAGGCAACGCTTTATATGCCACTTGCACGCGCGCCAATGAGCCCATAGACGCTTGAACGACCTTCGGATTGTATAAGTCAACAGTATCCGTAGAACACAATAACGAAGAAACACCAAACCAGTCGCACAAACGAATTAAAGCACCTAAATTTCCGGGATCGCGTATGCCATCAGAAACCACAATGATATCGCTTTCCGGAATTTCTTTTTGCTGAGGTATACGAAATACACCCAGAATTGGAGCCGGATCAACCAAAACCGATATTCGCTTCATATCGGTTTCTTCAATCCGTACAGCTTCGGGAAACAATGCTTGTGCCGTTGTTGTTGCAAATAAATATTCTGCATAAAATCCAGCGTCAAGCAATTCGCGAACCACTTTAACTCCCTCAGCAATAAATAACTGTTCTTGTTGTCGGAATTTTTTTAGCTGTAGTGAAGTGATTCGTTTGGTTATTGTTTTGCTTAACATCGAAATAATGTACTTTTGGTTTGATAAAATTCACTTTTGAAAACAGTTCTGACAAAAATAGCGGTAATTCTAATTGCGTTAACAATCTTAAGCGGTTGTAAGGCAACTAAACGTGTAAAAGAAGGAGAACTGTTACTTACTAAAAACACCATTTACATCGACGGAAGTAAATCAAACGACGAAGTTATTGAGGCGCTTCTTTATCAAAAACCAAACAGTAGTATTTTAGGCTACCGATTGCGATTAAACATGTACAACATTGCAACAGCTAATCCTGATTCGTTGTACAAAGCCAAATATTTAAATAATCCGAAGAAGTTTAAACGCGATTCGAAGATTTTTTCTGAAAAACAAGTAATCCGAAGAGGCAAATCTTTTCTTTATAGTGGCTTGGATAAATTTCTGAAGCAAACCGGCGAAGCACCCGTAATTATTAAAAATGATCGTATCGAAAAATCCAAGCAACGCATGCTCGTGTACTTGGGAAACAAAGGCTATTTTCGAGCAAAAATTGCTGCGAAAGTCGATACTGTTGGCAGAAAAAAAGGAAAGGTTGTTTATACAATCGAACGAGGAAAACGTTCGGTAATTGACAGTTTTTCACATCGAATTTCCACACCGGCTCTCGATTCGTTGTACCAGCAAATCAAAAAACAGTCGCTCGTAAAAGTGGGTCAACCTTTCGATGCTGAAAGCTTTGATGCGGAACGAACCCGCATTACAACTTATTTTAGAAATCACGGTGCGCTTGAATTTCAACAAAGTAATATTGTCTACGATATTGATACGGTAAAAACGGGCGGTAAAACCTTTGTGAAATTAATTATTAACGACCAATCGGTTCGACGAGGCGATTCAACGGCAACCAAGCCTTTTAAATTGTATGAAATCAGTAGCGTTAACATTTATACCGATCAACCGGCCGATAAAAGCGTAAAGAAACCAACAGATAGCGTTGTTTTCAATGGTTTTAAATTGTATAGTTTTAGTAAATTAAAGTACCGTCCGAAAGCTATTACCGATGCTGTTTTTATTTATCCCGGAACTGAATATGCCGATTTTACTGCAAATCTGACAACTCGTTCAATCAACAATCTCAAAATTTTCAATCAACCAACGCTGCAGTTTAAACCCGTATCGGAAGAGAGCAATCAACTGATTACTAATGTTTTTTTAAAGCCGAGAGAAAAATATAACTTTTTACCTTCTCTAGATATTACACATTCAAACATTCAGGATTTTGGCGTTTCAGCAACAGCATCAATCACTATTCGCAACATATTCAACGGAGCGGAAACCTTATTGATAGCCATGCGCGGTAACATAGGTTCTTCGCGAGATTTAGCGAATCCCGACAATACTTTTTTCAACGTTTCAGAGTACGGTATCGACAGCCGACTCTCGTTTCCGCGTATTTTGTTTCCGTTCAAAACCGATAAAATTATTCCAAAGAGCATGTTGCCCTCCACCAATATTAACCTCGGTTTTGCAAAACAGCGGAATATTGGTCTGGATAAAGAAAACTTTACCGGTACGATGACGTACAATTGGATACCAAGTCAGAATAAAACGGCGCGTTTCGACCTTTTCAACGTTCAATATGTAAACAATGTAAACATTAATAACTACTTTAATGTGTACCGTTCGAGCTATGATGCGCTGAACCGTATTGCTCAAAATTTCAGTACCAACGATTCGTATTTTAATCCGCAAAATGGCAATTTAATTATTCCTACAGGAACAGCTGGTTTTACGTCAGATGTATTGACTAATCAAACGGATTTATCACCAGCCGATCGCGAGTTTCAAGAAGTTCGAAGTATTGAAGAACGCCGCCGTCGATTAACTGAAAACAACTTAATTCTAGCAACTAATTATAGTTTCTCGAGCAGTACTAAGGCAAATCCGCTCGACAATAACTTTTTTACCATTCGTTTTAAGGCAGAATCTGCTGGAAACGTTTTGGCATTGTTTGCTGGTACAGCCAGTAGATTAGATAGCGAAACTTCCGCTGCGCGCATCTTTGGAGTTGAATTTTCGCAATATGCAAAAGGCGAATTTGAATTTATAAAGCATTGGGATTTGAGAAGAGAAAAAGTGTTTGCCATCCGTACCTTTTTCGGATTAGCTGTACCTTACGGAAACTCAACAAACATTCCGTTCTCGCGAAGCTACTTCGCAGGAGGTTCAAACGATATTCGAGCTTGGCAACCGTACCGCCTCGGACCGGGACGCAGCGGAGCACGAAACGACTTTAACGAGGCAAACATGAAAATCCTCGCCAATGCAGAATTGCGATTTAAAATTGCAGGAAATTTCAAAGGTGCTTTGTTTGTAGATGCCGGTAATATTTGGAATGTACTCGACGACGCCACACTCCCGGAAAGCAAATTCGAAGGGCTGAGTTCGCTAGAAGATATTGCCATTGGCTCCGGATTCGGGTTGCGATACGACTTTAGCTTCTTTGTTTTGCGTACCGACTTTGGTTTTAAAACCTACAACCCATCAGAAAATTACTCCCAACGCTGGTTCCGCGATTACAATTTATCGAACATGGTCGTAAATGTGGGTATAAATTATCCGTTCTAACTTTTGCCTTCCACAAGCCAACTCGCGTTTTAATGTACCACCAAGTCAGGAGCTATTTACGGAATTGAGATTGAAAGATTTCGAGATTTTGAGATTTTGAGATTGAAAGATTTTGAGATTGAAAGATTTCATTACGACACGTACTGGAAGAAGTTTTTAGATGAAGCCGACACGAAGTCTAGCTTGTATTTCGGTAGCTATCGGGACTAGCTTCCTTAAAACGATACGTCAAGTGGCGAACTCATCAAAAGTTATTCTGGCTTGCGGTAAGGACAGCAGCGGAAAGCTTTTGAGCTATTTTTTTTACAAGTGACGGCAGCGGCAATGCGACCACAGAAGCACTTGTAAGCGCCTGACACTTGAGAAAAATAGTTTAAAACTTGCAGCGAATGGCCTGACGGCGGTTGCGAATTTCCACCGAACGTTTTCCGCCGGACCGCCCAAATAACTATTGGCTGCCTCTACAATATTGTTTTTTAGTTAAATATTTTGGAATGCTCGAATATCAAATCGCGTTTCGCTGTTTCTTTGCTGAAAATTTTTATCGTGATTCGTTGGATAATCTTACTTCTAATATTTGGTTTAATTGAACTTTATGCCTTTCAAGCATTTAAAACGGTAAACAAAGACAAGGGTTTTATCATTTCATATATTGTAATTTCCATTGCTATTGTGGGAATTATCTTCTACGGTTTTTCGCATTTCGATCGCTCGGTTGGGCAAAATCGAATGTCGCTTTTTACGCTCGGACTTATGCTCGTGATTTATATTCCTAAAATGTTAATCGGATTTGTGCTTTTTGGCGAAGATATCTTCCGTGTGTTTTGTGCCATTTCGCGCTATTTTGTGGATTATGACTCGAGTACTCCCGCACTTCCGGAGCGACGAAAATTCATCAGTCAGATTGCGCTTGGTTTAGCCGCAATTCCATTTGCGAGTTTGATTTACGGCATTTTCGAGGGACGATACAATTATAAAGTGATCACTACCAAATTGTACTTTCCTGATTTACCCGAAGCTTTCGATGGTTTGCGCGTAACCCAAATTTCCGACGTACACAGTGGCAGTTTCGACAATCCTGAGAAAATTGAGTATGCGATCGACCTAATCAATCAGCAAGATACCGACTTGATTCTCTTCACCGGCGACATCGTAAATACACATGCTACCGAAATGCATCCGTGGATTGATACGTTCAAGAAAATTAAACCACACAAATTTGGCAAGTTTGCCGTGTTAGGTAATCACGATTACGGCGAATACGTTTCTTGGCCTTCGCAAAAAGAAAAAGAACAGAATTTTACGGACATCAAAAAATTGTATGGCGATATCGACTTCAAACTGCTATTAAACGAACATACGTCGATTAACAAAGACGGTGAAGCTTTGCACATTATTGGCGTTGAAAATTGGGGCAAAAACTTCAAACAAGCAGGCGATTTGGGTAAAGCTGTTTCCGGATTGGATCGCGATGCATTCAAGATTTTAATGTCGCACGATCCATCGCATTGGGAATACGAAGTTAAAACGCATCCATCAAATGTGCATTTAACCTTGTCTGGACACACGCACGGTTTGCAGTTTGGGATTGAAATTCCCGGATTTTTCAAATGGAGTCCGGTTCAATACGTTTACAAACAATGGGCAGGTTTGTATGAGCACGAGAATCGTAAAATCTACGTAAATCGCGGTTTTGGCTTTCACGCGTATCCGGGTCGCGTGGGCATCTGGCCAGAAATCAGTGTTTTTGAACTAAAAAAGGGCGAAAAACCTGCGTAATACTGAAAAAACATATATTTGTACTATCAAGTTTAATTTTTTGCAGTAATGTCAAAATTTGGAGAACTGATTAGCGCGCCGATTCCGGTCTTAATCGATTTTTATACCGAGTGGAACGAACAATCTACTTCTATGCACCCTGTGATCAGAGATGTGGCGGCTGCATTGGGCGATAAAGCCAAAGTCATCAAAATCGATGTCGACAAAAATCAAGAACTTGCCGAGGCGCTTCGCATCAAAAACGTTCCTACGTTAATGATTTACAAAAGCGGTCAAATGGTTTGGAGACAATCGGGCGAACTCGATGCAAACAGCATTATTGCAATCGTTCAAGAACAAGTCTGAGCTAACGCGACGGCTTTAAAACCTTTTTGCTGAAGAAATTCTAAGGTTTTCGGCAACACGTATCGCAAATTTTTTTCTGCCTTTAAACTGTCGTGAAAAATGACGATACTGCCATCTTCAATATTATTTAGAACGTTTTGTAAACATTTCTCTGGACTAATTTGCGTATCGAAATCGGCTGAAAGTACATCCCACATTATAATTCTCGTTCCGAGCTTTTCCAGGTGCAAGCGTTGCGAACGACGAATTTTCCCGTAAGGCGGTCGAAATAAAGTGGTTTTTGTTTCTACTTGCGTTTGGCAAAATTTAAACTCTTCCAAATATTTTTGAGTATCTGTTTTCCAGCCGTTGGCATGCGTTTGCGTGTGGTTGCCAATGCTGTGGCCCTGTGCTCGTACTTTGTTGAAAACGGTTCGATGTCGATTAACATTTTCGCCTATGCAGAAGAAAGTGGCTTTCGCCTGAAATTGATCGAGTTGCTCTAAAACCCAGTCGGTTACGCCAGGAATCGGGCCGTCGTCAAAGGTTAGGTAAACCAATCGTTCGCCCGCCGGCATTTTCCAGACAAAGTGCGGAAAAAGCCAGCGTACAAATCGACTTGTTTTAACCCAATACCACATTATTCATTCTCGCGCTGAAAACGAGCAAACTTGGTATTCCAGCTATTAAATGTAGCTTTCGATTTCTCGTAATAAGCTGCGTCGTCGTATTTTTCGATTAGTTGTAAGATGCTTCTGTAGCGTTCTATTGCAGCAACTACTTCGTAGTACAAATCCATTTGCTCCGAAGCACTCAACGATTGGAAATATTGCAATTGATCTTGATACTTAGCCGCAAGTTGCTCGTACAATTTACGTCCGTCTGCGCGTTTTCCTAGTTTATAATAGGCTTCTACGTAAGTGTCGAGCAACGAATAATAACCGTAGTATTCTACAGGCATATTTTTCATGGCAATATCCAATACCTCAGCTGCTTGTACATTCTTACCTTCTTCAAGCAAAGCAAAAATTAAACGCGATAGGTTAGTTCGGTAAGTAAGCGAATTTTTTCGTGTCTCCGGATCGTGATAAATTTCACTGCTGCCTCCATTACCCCATTCCCAGCTCTTTACAATCTTGTACATTTTATCGGTATCAATTTTCCCCATGTCTAAAACGGTTGCGTCTTTTGCAACAGGCGTTTTCACAGGAACTAACTTAAATACGATACCGTCGAGTTGCAGATAATCTTTCATCCACAAATAATCGTCGTCGCCAAAACTGCCGCCAGTAAAGTAAATCGGACGCTTCCACTGATTGTTTGCCACAATGTCGAGCATCATCACCCGATTTTTGTACAACGCTTGTCCTTTGATATCGAAATCGATGAAATCAACAATGCTGTCGCGGTCTTTTTCCGAAACCACTTTATTAGCAATGACCGCGTTTTTATCGATGTTAAAACGAACTTTATTGGTCGGATAAAAGTGAAGTTTCTGTCCGTTTTTAAGTTCAATAAGCGTGCGTTCGTCGTCGGTTGCCAAAAATTTGATAAAGTCTTGCAAAGCCCAACGCGCATCGGTTCGGTCGGTGAAAACAGAATAATCCAATTTATCGCCCACGTATTGTTTGTGGGTAAAGCTGATTGGTAAAGGTTCCGATTCGTACGCTTTGGCTTTCATTTGATCGATGTACCAATCCATATGCAACAAACTGGTATTTACAATGCGAACATCGGTTCTAAAACCTTCCACTTCTTGTGCGTACCAAAGTGGGAACGTATCGTTATCGCCAATGGTAAATAAAATGGCGTTTGGTTCGCAGGAGGATAAATACGCTTTAGCCATTGCTACCGCAGTGTATTTGTTGCTGCGGTCGTGATCATCCCAATTCTGACTCGCCATCAAAACCGGCGCACCTAAAAAAGTTACCGCAAAAACTGCTGGAACCGCAATTTTAGAAGATACCGCTTTGCGTGCGTAATCAATAAGTCCGTACACACCATAGCAAATCCATAATGCAAAAACGTAGAATGATCCTACAAGGGCATAATCGCGCTCACGCGGTTCAAACGGACGCTCATTCAAATAAACTTTTAATGCTAAACCGGTAAATAAGAATAAGATTAGCAACACGTAAAAGCTCTTCAAGTCGCGATTCGCATGGTAAATCATGCCCAAGATTGCCAAAATGAACGGAATGAAATAATACGTATTTCGTCCTTTATTGTTTTTTGCATCTTGCGTTAGCGAATCCTGATTTCCTAATCGATACGAATCTATGGCATTGATGCCGCTGATCCAGTTTCCGTCTTGCGTGTCGTAATTGCCTTGAATGTCGTTCTGGCGTCCGGTGAAATTCCACATCAAATAACGCCAGTACATGTATCCAAATTGGTATTCAAACATAAAACCAATATTATCGCCAAACGACGGTTTTTCGATAATTAAATAATCGCTGTACGCTTTCAAAAATTCCGAATAGCCGTCCATATCAACCTGACCTTCAGCGTAAGCTTGGCGGAATTCAGAAATAATCTGAACCAATTCGGCTTCTTCAGAATATTCCGGATTAATTCGGAACTCAAGCGGATGTGTAAACGTCATGTAGTTCTTTGCATGCTCGGCACTCCACATACGCGGCAAGATCGATTTGTGTGCAGACGAACTGTTTTGTTCTGCGTTTTTATAATTGTTGGTAATGATATATTTTCCTGTGGTGTA
>CALRVY020000102.1:0-10599 GCA_943371725.1 Pseudanabaena sp. UWO311
ACGGTGCTTGGTACGAATTTCAATTAAGCATTGCCCGCAAACTGATTTTCAGTAAATGGAAGGCCGGTTTAGGTGGCAATTTAGATCTGATTGTCTCCGGAAGTGCCGCCCTGCAACCGCGTTTAGCTCGAGTATTTGCCGCAGCACAAATTCCAGTTATGGAAGGCTACGGACTAACGGAAACATCGCCTGTTGTAGCAGTAAACGATCAACGTAACGGCGGATTTAGAGTAGGTACCGTTGGCCGTGTTATCGACAATGTAGAGGTTAAAATTGCCGAAGATGGCGAAATTTTGTGTAAAGGTCCGAACATCATGCTCGGCTATTACAAAGATCCGGAAAAGACCGCGGAGGTTTTGAAAGACGGCTACTTCCACACGGGCGATATCGGAATGATTGATGCCGATGGCTTCCTGAAAATCACCGATCGCAAAAAGGAAATGTTTAAAACCAGTGGCGGAAAATACATTGCGCCGCAGTTGTTGGAAAACGCCATGAAACAGTCGCGTTTCATCGAAAACATTATGGTTATTGGCGACGGCGAGAAAATGCCTGCTGCCTTTGTACAACCCAATTTTGTGTTTGTTCGCGAATGGGCAAAATTGCACCAGATTGAACTCTCCGACAATAATAAGGAACTTATTAAAAACGATAAAGTTATCGCGCGAATCGACCAAGAAATTGAAGCTATCAACGAGCGTTTTGGCAATTGGGAGAAAATCAAACGTTTTGAGCTCACGCCAGAAGTTTGGAGCATCGACGGCGGACACTTAACGCCCACGATGAAACTCAAAAGAAAAGCGGTGCTCGAACTTTACCGCGATTTATACGACAAGATCTACCGATCGTAAAACAAGAAAAGCAGCCAAGTAAAGAGCTGCTTTTTTTATGATTATATGAAGCTAATCCGGCTGTTCGCTGTAGTCCGCAAAAAATACGGTTTGTTCAATCGGCAGGCAGCGGGCTCCTGGTGTCGCCCTCACCCACCGTTTCACAATACCGTATTTTTCTTACGGGCTGCCGCTGCCATCCGGGCTAGGACGAGACGTTCTAAAAGAAAAAAATCAACCTACTCTTCAAGAGTTTAAAACTCTTGAAGAGTAGGTTTTACGTTATTTCCTTTCAGTTCATTTATAAGTCTTGCAAACAAAGTTCTTTAACTTTTAGATTGCCACTACAGCGCGTTTCAGTCAAGCTGCTTTTTGTTTGGGCTGCTGCCATTCGCGCGACGAAAATCGTTACTAACGTTTAGTGGAAAAAATGTATATTCGTGTAGGATAAAAGGCGAAACAAGTGTCCAATTTAACAGATTAAAAATACGTATAAATTTTTTGACGCAAAGTGCTGTTATTAAATAATTTAAGCTTGTTTTTGAAAATTGAGAAAGTTGCGGGAACTTCGCCAATTGTCAAGTTAGCGGTAATTCAAAATGACACATTAGATGAGACATACAGTCCAAATATTGACATTTATACTCCTCTTTGTTTTGACAGGCTGTAACCAAAATTCACGGACTGACAAACAAAAGTCAGTTCCGCTTGACACTAACAAGAATCTTCGTTTGCTGACCTATGGTGGACCGCCAGATATGGAAAGACAAAGTGCAGAAAAAGTCATTGCTGACAAATGGGGAATTGAATATTTTGGTGTCGCTGGTTGTGTCGTAACACAAGAGTTAATTGACAGTGTTGATAAAAACAACAAGAAGGTTGAGGTTCTTATTGAAACTAAATATGGAAAATCTTGGCAAACCAAATTTAACAAAGAAGTAGAGGAAGAATTGATTAAACAGAAAGTTGCATCATCACTGTTAGACAAAGAAAAAATTATTATTACTAAACGAAAGGAACTTGAAAAAGAAGGTAATGGACTGCATTATCGTTTTCAACCAATCAACAAGAGTGAATACAAAGTTAGTGCAACTGGCTGGGGACAAATCAATGGAAAAGACGAATATGTTTCTTACTTTCTTTATTTAGTAGACATAGAAAATGAAAAAGTAAAATTAACTAGCGACAGTTTAATGAAAGAATGAACTACCGCTAACAGCACATTTGCAATAGGCGTGCAATTCGTCTATGTTTGACGGGATTTTAGTGGTTGTAAAATTCGTTTCCCTAAGCTACATTTGAGTATAAACGCACGCCCATCGCAAATTTGGAAAACGTTAGCGGCAACCTTAAACAACATTTAGATAAAAATGAACAAAACTATTCGACCAATAATTGCATTAACCATTTTCGCGATTCTGTTCATCCTTTTATTTCCATTATCAATTTTAACAGGATCATTAGATTTTGCAACTTCGGTCGTTCCTGGATGGCATACGACAATTTACCCACCATTTTTTGTTTGGGGAATAGTGAAAATGATTGTTTTGACTGCTGTTGTTTTTGGATATTGGAAACTTTACCGAAAAGGACACAAAATAAATAAGTTTTGGTTTATACTTCATTTGTTACTTACGATTCCTAGTGTAATTGATACTTTATATCCAATATCACCGATGATAATTGTTTACAATTCTGAAAAGTTGTTTGAAACAATGGAAAGAGCTCAACAAATAATTTTGGTGCTAAATTCAATGTTCATTGCTGGACAAATATTATTTATCATTTATTACTTTAAAGCCAAGGCAGCCGCTAACAGGCGTAACCGTTGCACAACTATCGTTTTTCGCCAAAAAATGGAAATTCCTAATCAAAGCGAGCTCAAATAAGAGGTTTGTAGGTACGCTCGTTTGCAAAGTAGCGTGTAGTTCTCAAAAATAACTAAGCCTTAAACGCCTCTATTGGAGTCAAAAAACAGCCGTTTTAAAAAATCGAAGTACTTTCCTTGAGTTTGTAATGCAACATAAGATACACTATTTGCTATCGGCGTTGGCTTTTTGGTTATGAAGTTCATCCCGACAGCTATTTAAATTTACCTATTCACTTTCTACCACATTTTTTCGGCAGACCACATAGGCACAGAGGTAACAGAGGTTTTACAGTAAATTCATAAAGTGGTGTTTTTCCTTTTTACCCCGTTTTTCTTTTTTTAGCTTATTTTGATTATTTTCATTTCTTACCTTCTTTCCATTTTTTCGCTTTTTTAGCTTATAGCTTTTAGTTTACAGCTTTTTCCATTTTTTCCATTTTTTTCATTTTTCTTCCGGGTGAGCGACAGCAGCGACATCCTTTTTAGCGCTACGGAATTTCCACTAAATACCCGCTAAAAAGATACAGCGGATGGCGCGACGGCAGTTCCGTGATACGCTTGCGAAGCGCTATGAATAAACTGCCGGCACCCCCAGAAATATCAAACAATTAAACAAAATTCGATATAACCGCTACGTCGCTGTAAACGCATCTACATTTCAAGCCTTGTTTTGCTGCATGACACCATTTCTTTAAGAAAAAGTAAAATTTATTTGAAATAGTATGCGTGCATAGTATTTTTTGTTATCTTTGAAATCGTTGTAGTTGACTTATGAAAGAAAAAACAATCGATTATATATTACGTGCTACTTGGCAAGCAGTTGCCCGCATGTACAACGAAGAAGCTAACAAATACGGTGCGTCGATGGCGGTTGGTTTTGCGTTACTATCAATCGATAAAGAAGAAGGAACGCCCTCAACCTCGCTTGGCCCCCGAATGGGAATGGAAGCTACCAGCGTAACCCGAACCCTAAAATCGATGGAAGATCGCGGTTTAATTGAACGCCGACCCAACCCCGACGACGGACGCGGCGTCCTCATTTTCCTAACCGAAGAAGGCAAAAACAAACGAGCACTATCCAAAGAAACCGTTCTACGATTTAACGAAACGGTAAAAAATGTAGTAACGCCCGAACAACTCGCCAACTTCATTGAAGTAGCCGACAAAATAAACGAACTCATCCAAGAGAAATCTATTTTCAATACAAACGAACTCCTTTCAAATGAAAAGAATTATTAAAAAAGTTGCTGTAATTGGCAGCGGAATCATGGGTTCCGGAATTGCATGCCATTTTGCAAACATCGGCTGCGAAGTTTTGCTGCTCGACATCGTTCCAAACGCACTGCTTCCCGCCGAAGAAGCCAAAGGCCTAACCCTAGAAAGTAAAGCCGTTCGCAACCGACTCGTGAACGAGCACTTGGCCAACGCAATCAAATCGAAACCCGCCCCACTCTACCACAGCAGTTTCGCGCAACGCATTACTACCGGAAATACCACCGACGATATCGCACGTATTGCCGATGTCGATTGGATTATCGAAGTAGTGGTGGAACGCCTGGACATCAAAAAACTAGTTTTCGAGCAAATCGACAAGTACCGACGTCCCGGAACTCTTGTATCGTCGAACACCAGCGGAATTCCCATTGCTTTAATGAGCGAAGGTCGCAGTGCCGATTTTCAAGAGCACTTTTGTGGAACACATTTCTTCAATCCGGCGCGTTACCTAAAATTGTTCGAAATCATTCCAGGGCCGCAAACATCAAAAAATGTCTTGCAATTCTTGGAAGGCTACGCCGAGAAATTCTTGGGAAAAACTCCTATTACTACCAAAGATACGCCTGCCTTTATCGGTAACCGCATCGGAATTTTCGGTATTCAGAGTTTATTCCATCTCGTAAAAGAAATGGGACTTACCGTTGAGGAAGTCGACAAACTTACAGGTCCGGTTATTGGTCGGCCGAAATCAGCTACATTCCGTACCGTCGACGTTGTTGGTTTAGATACTTTGGTACACGTAGCAAACGGCTTGCACCGTGGCGTACCAAACGACGAAGCGCACGATTTGTTCGCACTACCCGATTTCATTCAAAAAATGATGGAAACCAACAAGCTAGGCAGCAAAACCGGCGAAGGTTTCTACAAGAAAGAAGGCAAAGAAATCTTAACACTCGATTTGGAGACCTTAACGTATCGCGCCGCCAAAAAAGCATCGTTTGCAACTTTAGAACTCACCAAAACAATCGAACGCCCGATAGATCGTTTTAAAGTACTCATCACCGGCAAGGATAAAGCGGGCGAATTTTACCGACGCAACTTAGGTGCCATGTTTGCCTACGTGGCGAATCGTATTCCGGAAATCACCGACGAGCTTTTCAAAATAGATGCCGCTATGAAAGCGGGCTTTGGTTGGGAAAACGGTCCGTTTGAAATTTGGGATGCCGTTGGCTTGGAAAAAGGAATCGAGCTCATTGCTGCCGAAAAAGGTACGCTTGCCACTTGGGTTTCTGACATGCAACAAGTGGGAATCAAATCGTTTTATAAAATCGATTCTGGGAAGACCCATTTTTACGACATCGCTTCAAAATCATACCAAGTAGTTCCGGGTCAGGAAAGCTTCATTATTCTAGAAAATATTCGCGAAAGCAAAAAAGTTTGGGCTAATTCAGGCGCTGTAATTCAAGATATTGGAGACGGTATCTTAAACTTAGAGTTTAGATCGAAAATGAACACCATTGGCGGCGAAGTTTTGCAAGGAATCAATAAAGCAATTGATTTAGCCGAGAAAGATTTCCAAGGATTGGTGATCGGAAATCAGGCCGCAAACTTTACAGTGGGCGCCAATTTAGGAATGATTTTTATGATGGCCGTGGAGCAAGAGTACGACGAACTCAACATGGCTATCAAACTGTTCCAAGATACCATGATGCGTTTGCGTTACTCGGCAATTCCGGTAATCTCTGCGCCGCATGGAATGACCTTTGGTGGTGGTTGCGAATTGAGCATGCACGCCGACAAAGTTGTTGCTGCCGCAGAAACGTATATGGGATTGGTTGAATTTGGCGTGGGTGTAATCCCTGGCGGAGGCGGTTCAAAAGAAATGGCCTTACGTGCATCGGATTTATTCCGCAAAAACGACGTCGAATTAAACGTCTTGCAAGAGTATTTCTTGACAATCGCCATGGCAAAAGTATCCACTTCGGCCTACGAAGCTTTCGATACCGGATTGTTGCAAAAGCATAAAGATGTGGTAGTTGTGAATAAGGATCGTCAGATTTACGAAGCCAAGAAACATGCTATCTTACTGGCAGAAGCCGGCTATACACAACCGGTGAAACGCAAAGACATTAAAGTACTCGGAAAACAAGCTCTGGGCATGTTCTTGGTAGGAACCGACCAAATGAAAGCTGGTAGTTATATCTCGGATCACGATAAGAAAATGGCAAATAAGCTTGCGTATGTAATGGCCGGCGGCGATTTATCTGAACCAACACTCGTAACCGAGCAGTACCTGCTAGATATTGAACGCGAAGCATTTTTGAGCTTGTGTACCGAAAGAAAAACACTCGAACGTATCCAATTTATGCTAACAAAAGGTAAACCGTTGAGAAATTAGAAGTTAGTTCCGATAGCTATCAGAATAGAAGTTAGAGGTATGAGGTTGGCGACAAAGACGACTGCCAAAAGCCAAAAGCTAATCACTAAATGCTAATCGCTCAATATTAACAATTTATCACATCAATAAAAATAAGATCATTTACTAAATCTTAACACAAAATAACAATCATGAAAACAGCATATATCGTTTCCGGCTACCGAACTGCCGTTGGAAAAGCTCCGAAAGGCGTGTTCCGTTTTAAACGTCCGGACGAACTGGCAGCGGAAACCATTGCCCATTTAATGGCGAAGTTTCCACAAATAGACAAGAAAGAAATAGACGATGTTATTGTAGGAAATGCCATGCCCGAAGCCGAACAAGGCCTGAACGTGGGTCGACTAATCTCGCTCATGGGACTTAAAGTTGAAGACGTTCCTGGTGTAACCGTAAATCGCTATTGCGCATCAGGTTTAGAAACTATTGGTATCGCTACCGCAAAAATTCAAAGCGGTATGGCCGATTGTATCCTAGCCGGTGGTGCCGAAAGCATGAGCTATATCCCAATGGGCGGATACAAGCCTGTACCCGATTATGAAGTGGCTAAATCCGGTCACGAAGATTATTACTGGGGCATGGGTCTAACTGCCGAAGCCGTAGCTAAACAATTCAACATCAGTCGCGAAGACCAAGATCTGTTTGCCTTCGAATCGCATCAAAAAGCATTGAAAGCCATAGCCGAAAATAAATTCGACAATCAAATTGTTCCGATTACTGTTGAACAAACGTTTTTAAACGAAAAAGGTAAAAAAGAAACCAAATCGTATACCGTCACTCAAGATGAAGGGCCACGTGCCGACACCAACCTTGCGGCTTTAGCTAAACTCCGCCCCGTTTTTGCTGCTGACGGAACCGTTACTGCCGGAACTTCTTCGCAAATGAGCGACGGCGCTGCGTTTGTATTGGTTGTAAGCGAAGAATTTTTGAAGCGTCACAACTTAACGCCCATCGCGCGATTAGTAAATTTTGCATCATCGGGCGTTGAACCACGCATTATGGGAATTGGTCCGGTAAAAGCAATTCCAAAAGCCTTAAAACAAGCCGGTTTGTCGCAAAACGATATTCAGCTAATCGAATTAAACGAAGCTTTTGCGGCACAATCGTTAGCCGTTATTCGCGAGTTGCAACTCAATCCAGAAATCATCAACGTAAACGGTGGCGCCATTGCGTTGGGCCATCCGCTGGGTTGCACCGGCGCAAAACTCAGTGTACAACTATTCGACGAAATGAAACGCCGCAACCTAAAATACGGACTCGTAACCATGTGCGTCGGCACCGGACAAGGAACGGCTGGAGTGTTTGAGATGGTGTAGGAAGTTAGAAGTTAGAGGTTAGAAGTTAGAAGTTAGAAGTTAGAGGTTAGAAGTTAGAGGTTAGAAGTTAGAGGTTAGAGGTTAGAGGTTAGAGGTTAGAAGTTAAAAGTTAGAGGCTAGTTCCGATAGCTATCGGAATAGAGGTTAGGTCAGATATCCTTTTAAATCTACAAGAAACTCTTTAAAAATGGACGGAAAATATTAGGTGTAAAGGAGTCAACTTAACAACTGATGATAAGTAACTAATTAAAGATGATAAAGTAATTGTAAAGCTCTTAATTTCTAGAACTAATAGGTATGAAACATAATTTTAAGAATTTAAAAATTTGGCAATTAGCTTTGGAAATTGCGTGCGATATCTACA
This sequence comes from Pseudanabaena sp. UWO311, assembly GCA_943371725.1. GTDB lineage: Bacteria > Bacteroidota > Bacteroidia > Flavobacteriales > Flavobacteriaceae > Flavobacterium. Next base: position 8,030 of record CALRVY020000102.1, read on the forward strand.
AGATTAGCGCTGAGTTTCCCAAATTTGAACAGTACGGTTTAACCAATCAAATAAACCGCGCTGGTGTTTCTATAGCTTCGAACATCGCTGAAGGATCAAGTAGAGGTGAAAAACACTTTATCCATTATCTAAATATAGCACTGGGTTCCTCCTTTGAAGTTCATACGCAAATGCAAATTGCTAAACACAACAATTACGTAACAGAGCAGCAGGCAATTGATTTTGAATTAAAATTAGATGAATTGCAAAAAATGATTAAAGGCTTTATGTCTAAGCTTGATTCAGTTAATAATTACGAAACATAAATTTTAAACAACATAATAAAAACAATTAATTAAAGCGTTAGCTGTAATGAAAGTAGAATTACTTGTAGACCTTGAGATACAAAAGTATTTTGAAGGCAAACTAGGAAGTCTAACTTCTAACTTCTAACTTCTAATGTCTAAAAAATGAAAACACCAACCCGCGGAGGACAATTCCTCGTTAAACAAACAGCTTGTGAAGATGTATTCACACCAGAAGATTTTACTGAAGAGCAACTGATGATGCGTGACTCTGTGAAAGAGTTCATCGACAAAGAAGTTTGGCCATTCAAAGACCGCTTCGAGAAAAAAGATTATGCCTTTACCGAAGCGTGCATGCGAAAAGCAGGCGAAATGGGATTCCTTTCCGTTGCCGTTCCAGAAGCCTACGGCGGAATGGGAATGGGATTTGTTGACACGGTTTTAGTGTGCGACTACATCTCGGGAGCTACTGGCTCATTCTCAACCGCTTTCGGCGCACATACCGGAATCGGAACCATGCCCATTACCTTGTACGGAACCGAAGCCCAAAAAGCAAAATACGTACCTAAATTGGCGAGTGGAGAATGGTTTGGTGCCTACTGCCTTACCGAACCCGGCGCCGGATCTGATGCCAACTCGGGAAAAACGAAAGCAGTTCTTTCCGAGGATGGAACACACTACAGCATTACCGGACAGAAAATGTGGATTTCAAACGCCGGATTCTGTAACCTATTTATCGTATTTGCACGAATCGAAAACGATAAAAACATCACCGGATTTATCGTAGAAAACGATCCGTCGAACGGAATTTCTATGAACGAAGAAGAGCACAAACTCGGAATCCGTGCATCGAGTACACGACAAGTGTTCTTTAACGAAACCAAAGTACCGGTTGAAAACATGCTATCTGAGCGCGGAAACGGCTTTAAAATTGCCATGAATGCCCTTAATGTGGGTCGTATTAAATTGGCGGCAGCTTGTTTGGATGCACAGCGACGCGTTACCAGCGGTGCCGTGAAATACGCCAACGAGCGCGTGCAATTTAACGTGCCAATTTCAAGTTTTGGTGCCATCAAATACAAATTGGCCGAAATGGCAACGAGCTGTTACGCCGGCGAAAGTGCTACGTATCGCGCGTCAAAAGACATTGAAAATCGAATTAAACTGCGCGAAGAAGCAGGCGAATCACATCAGGAAGCCGAATTAAAAGGTGTGGAAGAATTTGCCATCGAATGTTCGATTTTGAAAGTAGCCGTTTCAGAAGATATCCAAAATTGTTCCGATGAAGGTATTCAAATTCTGGGCGGTATGGGATTTTCAGAAGATACGCCTATGGAAAGCGCTTGGCGTGATGCCCGTATTTCGCGGATTTACGAAGGCACAAACGAAATTAACCGCATGTTGTCGGTAGGAATGTTGATCAAAAAAGCCATGAAAGGTCACGTCGATTTGCTCGGACCTGCAATGAAAGTAGCCGAAGAATTAATGGGCATTCCGGATTTAGACATTCCAGACTACAGCGAATTGTTTTCGGAAGAGAAAGATATGATCGTTCGTTTGAAGAAAGCATTTTTAATGGTTGCCGGTTCGGCGGTTCAGAAGTTTGGTCCCGATTTAGAGGAGCACCAACAATTATTGATGGCTGCTGCCGATATGCTTATCGAAATTTACATGGCCGAATCAACTATTTTGAGAACCGAGAAATTGGCGAAAAAAGTGGGTCAAGATGCGTGTAAAGAGCAAATTGCTATGGCACAATTGTATTTATACAAAGCTGTCGACGTGATTTCGCAAAAAGGAAAAGAAAGCATCGTATCTTTTGCTTCGGGCGACGAGCAGCGCATGATGCTCATGGGACTACGTCGTTTCACCAAGTACACCAACATGCCAAATATCGTAGGCTTACGCGAACAAATTGCGGCAAAGTTAATCGCATCAAACGAGTACTGCTTCTAATTTCAGGCTTGCATATAAATGAGCGTCGGTTGAAAAATCGGCGCTTTTTTTATGATTGTAATCTGAGTTCGATTTAAAAATCGCGCTCAGAAAACAGAAAAACGTTTGATTACAAGGCGAATTTCTTTTCGAATACCGCAATATTCCAATAAAATCTAACGAACTACGGTTTTTCAGAAGCTAATCCCGCCATTTGCTGCAAATCCGCGCCAAAAAACCGTTTTTTACGCGCGCTTGCTGTGGCTCATAAAATCGCCCAGCCGCTGCGGTAAAAAATCGGCTTTTCGGCTGTGGGTTTTCCGCGTCTGTCGGGGCTAGGAAATTGTGCAC
>CALRVY020000103.1:0-10571 GCA_943371725.1 Pseudanabaena sp. UWO311
CTTGAGAAATGGTTTCAGTTACACTGCCAGTTCCATTTGTTGCTAGTACTAGAGAATTCGTCGTTGTGCCATTAGTATAAGTCACCGTTGCTCCGGGTGTTCCAGTAAATAATAGTTGAAATGGTGAAAAGGGACACTGAGGAGTTGAAGGACCTGTCATTAATGCACTTGGAACTTGCAGCACATTGACTGTGGCGTTTTGATTAACATTCGTGGAAAACGCACCATTTGAAACCGATTGAATATTTAGTTGAACTGCCCCTAAAGCAGTAGCAGGAATTTCTACAACCACGCTACTTGAAGTCCCATCTGTTGTTACTGTTTGGGAAGAACCCCCATTTACAGTGTACGTAAACGTGTAAGGCGCAACCCCACTTATTCCCGTAAATGTTACTTGTGCCGGCGTTGGTCCCTGGCAAACATCTAGATTTCCAGATATTGTTGCGCTTAATAAAGCCCGCAATTCAAAATCATCAACCGCAAAATCGTTACCAACAAAAGCTGTGTTATTGTTATATAACTCAATGAAAACACAGGCGTTTGTAGGCTGAAAACGATACGTAAACTTTTGCCAACCATCCGCTGGTAATGGAACTAATGTCGACGTCGGTGAAACAAATTGAACATTGGTTGCATTATTCCACTGTATCCGAATATCCGCACGACCGGAATTATCTACAATATTGTTTCCAACAGACTTCGCCCAAAAACTAAATTCATAGACAAGACTCGTATTCAAACCACAAACTCCCGTTCCATTAGTTCCAGCTCGCCAAAATTTCTGAGCACCTCCAGTCGCATTCCCATCGATAACCATCATCAAACCCGTGCCAGTTGTGTGATCACCACCAGGTAGAAAAAATTGGTTATTCAATATGTTAGGATTAGAAACAAAGGCATAATCGCCAGAATTTGTATTTCCAGAATACGGTGGCGTAAGAAAATTATAACCGGCTCCATTAACATTAAAACCTGTGTTGTTTGTTCCTGCTTCAAAATCACCGTTAGTCAATAAGTTTTGCGCGTTTGACATTTTCGCAACTAAGAGCAAAGAAATCACTAGACGAAGTGTGAATTTCATTTCAAAATCAATTTTAAGGAGCGAAAAGTACAAAAATTACTTCGATTCTTAAATTTTTTAACGACCTAACTTTTGGGATTAATTTAAGAATCGTCAAAATACGAATTATCAAAATAACGTATCTTTGTAGCGCTAAGCTTCTAGAAAATACTCTAACACATTTAGAACTAGCCAAATTTTATAATGATTGACGAAATAGGCGAGAACCACATCGCAACAAGTGCTGAAAACCCAGTAAGATTCGACGCATTCGACTTATCAGACGAAGAGAAAATAGAATCAATTAAAAAAGATGTTGAAAAAATCCTCCACACTTTAGGAATGGATTTAACCGACGATAGCATCAAAGGAACTCCTAATCGAGTAGCCAAGATGTTCGTGAAAGAACTTTTCGGAGGGCTAAACCCAGAGAAAAGACCAGGCGCTTCAACATTCGAAAACAATTACAAATACGGCGAAATGCTCGTGGAAAAGAATATAACCGTATATTCTACCTGCGAACACCACTTGCTACCCATTATTGGTCGCGCGCACGTAGCGTACATCTCTAACGGTCGAGTTATCGGTTTGTCCAAAATGAACCGAATTGTAGATTTCTACGCCAAAAGACCACAAGTACAAGAGCGCCTTACCATGCAAATTGTACAAGAACTGCAACGAGCACTCGGCACCGACGATGTGGCCTGCGTTGTAGATGCCAAGCACCTTTGCGTGAACTCACGCGGTATCAGAGATATCGAATCAAGTACAGTTACTTCCGAATTTGGCGGCCGATTTAAAGAAGAATCCGTTCGCAAAGAATTCCTAAACTATATTGCACTCGAAACAAAGTTTTAATGCAAAAAAAATCCAAATAAACCTGTCCAAATAACTACTTTTGGACAGGTTTTTTATTTATGTGCCATGACGAAAAAAAATAATCTTAAAATCTACAACTCGCTTACCGGTCAAAAGGAAGTTTTTGAACCCATACACGAAAATCACGTCGGAATGTATGTTTGCGGACCAACCGTCTACAGCAACGTACACCTCGGAAACGTACGCACGTTTATGTCGTTCGACGTTATTTTCCGTTACCTCCAATTCCTCGGATATAAAGTACGATATGTGCGAAACATCACCGACGTTGGGCATATTGTCGACGATGTCGATGAAGGTGAAGATAAAATCGCAAAAAGAGCACGCGTTGAACAACTTGAACCTATGGAAATCGTTCAAAAATATACCGTCGATTTCCATTCCATACTTTCTAAATTCAATTTCCTTCCGCCAAGTATCGAACCAACGGCAACCGGTCATATAATCGAACAAATTCAAATCGTTCAAGAAATTCTCGACAACGGCCTCGCATACGTGAGTAACGGATCCGTTTATTTCGATGTGTTCAAATACAACGAATCAAAACCGTACGGAATCTTGAGCGGCAGAAATCTTGAAGACATGATTTCCAATTCCCGCGATCTCGATGGACAAGACGATAAGAAAAATAGTGTCGACTTTGCCCTCTGGAAAAAAGCCGAACCCGAACACATTATGCGTTGGCCTTCGCCTTGGGGAGACGGATTTCCTGGTTGGCATCTCGAATGTACTGCCATGAGTACCAAATATCTCGGAACTCAATTCGATATCCACGGCGGTGGAATGGATTTGAAATTTCCACACCACGAATGCGAAATTGCTCAGAATCAAGCAGCAAAAAATCACGAACCCGTAAAATATTGGATGCACGCCAACTTACTTACCTTAAACGGTAAAAAAATGGCAAAATCTACTGGAAATAGTATTTTACCGGGCGAAATTCTTAGCGGAGAAAACACCATTCTCAGCAAAGCTTTCTCAGCTCCAGTCGTTCGCTTCTTTATGCTTCAAGCGCATTATCGCAGCATTCTTGACTTTTCCGACGATGCTATTCTTGCCGCTGAAAAAGGTTTCAATCGTTTAATGGAAGCTGTAGGCAGTTTAACTAAAGTTTCTACCAGCACTAGCAGTAGTTTTGATGTAAAAGCGTGGATTGATCAATGTTATCAAGCCATGGACGATGATTTCAATACGCCAATCTTAATCGCTCATTTGTTTGAAGCAGTAAAAGTTATCAATAGCTTAAACGATCAAAAAGCAACAATTAACGAAACCGACTTGGCGGAATTTAAAAAGTATTTGCATGCTTTTATAGAAGATGTTCTAGGAATTGAATTACAAACAAAAGCGTCTTCAAAAGACGAACTGATACCTCAATTAATCGACATTCTAATCGCACAACGAAATCAAGCACGTGCCGATAAAAATTGGAAACTATCAGACGAACTACGAGACCAACTACTGCAACTCGGTATCGAATTAAAAGACGGTAAAGACGGAACAACCTATAAATATTAGTGCAATTTCTGATCTACATATTCATTTTCCCCGTAAGGTTCTATCAAGTGCTAATCTCGCCGTGGTTTCCAGCAGCTTGCAGATTTCAGCCAACCTGCTCCGCTTACATGATCGAAGCTTTAAAGACACACGGGCCATTTAAAGGTTTATTCCTTGGAATAAAACGAATATCTTCGTGCCATCCGTGGGGTAAATCGGGTTACGACCCAGTGCCGCCACCAAAACATTAGTTATGACAACATTAGGAATTACATGGAACCCTTCAGAGGGAATCGACCTCGGATTTTTTATGATTCGCTACTACAGCCTCATGTTTGTAGTCGCATTTTCGCTGGGCTACTACCTCACCAAAAAAATCTTTATTCGCGAAGGCGAATCAATGGATAATCTCGACTCACTTTTCGTCTGGACAGCCATTGCAACTCTCGTAGGCGCGCGTTTAGGCCATGTTTTTTTCTACGATTGGGACGTCTATAAAAACAAACCCCTTGAAATCTTTTTACCCTTCCGATTCGATCCATTTGAATTTACCGGATTCACCGGTTTAGCAAGTCACGGAGCCGCAATTGCCATTGTAATTGCCATGGTTTATTACAGCAAAAAAATCATCAAACGTCCTCTTTTGTGGGTTTTAGATCGTATCGTTGTAGCAGTGGCTTCCGGCGCAACCTTTGTTCGTATAGGTAACTTTTTTAACAGCGAAATTTACGGACACCCAACGTCTGCCGATCACTTTTATGCCATTCGATTTGTAAAAGACGATGCTTTTTGGTCGGATAAAAATCCGCTCCAAATTACACAAACCACTAACGCTAAAGAGGCCTTCAACGCAATTGCTACCGATCCAAAATTTCAAAGCGTACTCGATCAAATCCCTTTTCGTCACCCTTCACAGCTGTACGAAGCTTTTGGTTACATTTTCGTTTTTATAACGCTTTATTTCGCATATTGGAAAACAGATGCTCGAAATAAACCAGGTTTGCTCTTAGGAATTTTTCTCGTTTTTCTTTTCACTATTCGCTTTATTGTCGAATTCGTTAAAGAAAGTCAGGGCGGCTTCGAAGGTGATAATCCAATCCTTTCAACCGGGCAGTGGCTCAGTATTCCGTGCGTTCTCATCGGTTTAATTCTGATTTTCACGGCCAAAAATCGTGTAAAGCAAAGCGTTTAGATTTTTAACTTTTTTGCTTTTTTGGGCAAGCCCTGCCGCCATTTTGTGGAAATAAGTACTGCGGCAGGTCGCGCTTTTACTCCAATGCCCAACAAAAAAAGCCGTTCCGGTAGTGGCTGCATCGGCTCATAAAATCGCCACCGCACCCAAACCGTCACAGGCTTTTTTTAGTCGTTCATTTCCGCGCCAATCGCTCTTGCGGAAAGTCGTTACCGGAAATCACGTTATCGAGTCGTTCATTTCCGCGCCAATCGCTCTTGCAGGCATACGTTCCAAAAAGTAATCTTCGAATTCGCGATCTAATCCTCTGGAAACGGCGCACTTTGGTACGCACCCAAATCCGGATTCGACGCGGGTGGAGTAGGGCGTGGGCGACCCAGAATATCGGTATTTATCTGACCTAAAGTGCTCGGTGTTCCTGCATTAAAAGCCGGCGACGTTTCATCGATATTCATTTTATTATTTCGCAAATCAAAAAAACGCGGCTGCTCATTCTTGATATTTCCGTTTTCTTCATTTCTCAAAACATCAAACAAAGAATTGTCGTAATACGGATCACTATCCGAAATGCGAACCAAGTTGTGGGAAAAGGAATAATTAAACAATCTTTGGTCGGATTTATCAAGCTGTATGTTCTTACCACCGGATCCGTAAATGATGCAATTTGTGAAATCACATTTGCTTAAATCAAATGCCGTCTCAGTGCCCGCATTATCTTCAAAATAATTATTTACAATCAATGCCGCTTGCGACGATTCAGGAAAATTATTGTTTATCGTGCAGTGTTTAAAGTCGTACGAACCGCCAAAAGTTAAAGCAACTGCTGCTTGGCCAGCATTATTCCAAACGCTATTTTCTGCTTCAATCGTTGCAAAACGCGAAAGCAAACCAACATTGGAACAGTTGTAAAACTGTGAATTCCGAATCTTCATTGGCGTTCCTGTATTGTTTTGCACCAAAAAACCAACAATGGCATTTTTTAAAGTTAAATGATTGATTTCGTGATCTTTCGAATTGTCTCTAAAATAAATAAAACCCCATTGTCCCGCTATATCACTGTAAAAGGGCTCCAACCGATCACCTTCAAAAACAACTTCATTCTCCATTTCAGCTGTATTTGAAAGCGCGCCGTTTACTTTAAGCGTTGCATTTTCCTGAACAATCATGCCGCTCTGCGCATGAAAATGCAATCGTGCACCAGCGTTTATGGTCAGTGTTTTTCCAGAAGGCACAGCAGCATAACCATAAATAACGTACGGTTTTTCGTTGGTCATAATCAATTCGTTTCCATTGATTGGATGATCTTCTTGCAAATTCCGCCCTTGAACTTGCGTAATATTTCCATCGATATCAAAACCAAAATCAACGCCTTCAACTACACCGTTCTCCCGATTCGGATAAATAAAATACGCATCTTGAATCAATGTAACCAAATTTACTTTCTGGAAATTGTTCGTCGTTCCAAACAGTATTTCATCGGTGTAAAGAAAGTCAGTCGGATTTGCATCGTTTATATCTGCTGTAGCTTCTATGAAAATAAACATCGAATCTCTAGCCAAAAGTTCTACGTTTTCGAAAACTTTACCGTCGCCAATACCACTGTTATCGCTGTCAATTCCGGTCATTCCATCAACCATAATTCGATATTTACTAGCGTTTTCTTTAGCTAATTTAAGCTGCGGAATCAATATGTTTTCGTTGCTGCGATTATATACTTTAAGGGTGTACGTACTCGTACTGATGGTGCTAAAAACGGTGTCGAGATAAACGGTATCTTTAGAAAAACCAAGTGTTCCCGTTTTTGCAACAAAGTCAAAATCGGTTCTACAAGAAAGAAAAAGTAGCGGAAATAAAACAAGACAAGCGAATAACGATTTACGCATCAATGAAAAATTTAAGTAAAAGTAAGACTTTTATCAGTTGTTTAGTACATGTGTACCAACGCGCAACCGCGAAACTAATTGTATTTTTGCGCAAAAATTGTTTGAAATATGGAATTCGACAAATTGTATTTTTTAGAAATGTGTAATAAAATTTCGGAAAATACGCTGATGCGCACTTTAGATATCGTTTACACAGATGCAGGCCCCGATTTTTTAACGGCAACCATGCCCGTAAATCCGCGCGTGCACCAACCTATGGGATTGCTTCACGGCGGCGCGATGGTAGCTTTAGCGGAAAGTGTAGGAAGTGCAGCGTCTTTAATTCTAGTAAATCCCAATAAACAAGAGGTGCGCGGAATTGAAATTTCTGCCAATCACGTGCGTAGCATTCGCGAAGGAGTAGTAACCGGAACGGCACGTATCGTTCATCAAGGCAAGAGCGTACATTTGTGGGAAATCCGAATTACCGACGAACGCAACCGACTCATTTCGCTTTGCAAACTTACCAACATGATTTTGCCGAAAAGATGAAAAATACGGCACTAGTTCAATGCTTTACAGCTGCTTTAAAAGCCAACGAAACATTCGCTTTTTGGCGTCTTCCCAATCAAAATCAAATTTTTTTTGCAACAAATTTGAAAGCGGGAAAAAGCTTGTCGCACAGTAAAGAAGCGTTCTATTTTCAACGTTTTGATGGAGCAGATGACTCTTTTTATTACTACGATAACGAAGCAGTAAAGTGTTTTTCTGTTGAAAATGAAGTATTTGCATCAAATAAAAATGCTTTCGATTCAAACGATAAAGAACAATTTAAGACCGGTGTTGAGTTAGGAAAAGCGTTGATTCGTGAAGGAAATCTAACAAAAATAGTGTTGTCACGTGCTGTATCCGCTACTGTAACGCTCGATATAATTAGTTCGTACGTAAACCTTTGTCAGACCTATACTAGGGCATTTTGCTACGTATTTCACAATCCTGAGTTGGGTTTTTGGATGGGTGCCTCGCCCGAGCTTCTCTGCGAAGTTTCCAACGGAACGCTCACTTCAATGTCGTTAGCTGGTACCCGATTTGCCGATGCTTATTCGCCATTTACAGAAAAAGAACGCGTCGAACAGTTATTAGTGACGCAGTTTATTTCTGCTAAAATGGCCGATTTAGTATATCGTGTTCGGATTTCAGATGTTGAAGAAGTACAAGCTGGAAACTTAATCCATCTTCAAACTATTGTTAGCGGTCGGTTGCTTGATTCCGTTCGAACGGAGCAAATTATTGCTGCCTTGCATCCAACTCCTGCCGTTTGCGGATTACCACAAAGCCAAGCCATGAAAGCCATTGCTGCCATAGAAAAATACGATCGATCGTACTACACGGGTGTGGTAGGTTTATTATCTCATGCCAATACAATTCAAACCAATGCGCAATTATTTGTAAACTTGCGTTGTATGCATTATAAAAACGAAAAACTGACTGCTTTTGCGGGCTGTGGAATCGTTGCAGCTAGCGATTCTGAATCCGAGTATATTGAAACGCAGCAAAAATTAAGAACAATACAAAACATTTTAATTCAAATAACCTAGAGTATTGAACGTCTCGCAATTAAGAGTTGCGACAAATAACTTGGTTGTCAAATAGCAAACTGAATAGCACATGAACAACATTCAATTGGATATTTTAGCTTTTGGTGCACATCCCGACGATGTGGAATTGGGTTGCGCCGGAACGTTAGCTAAAGAAATTGCAAACGGAAAAAAAGTTGGAATTATAGATTTAACTCGCGGCGAACTCGGAAGCAGAGGAAGTGCCGAAATTCGGGATCACGAAGCCGCCCATGCAGCGAAAATTATTGGAGTTACGCTTCGTGAAAACCTAAAATTTCGCGATGGTTTTTTTGTTAACAACGAGCAACACCAGCTCGAAGTGGTTAAAGTGATCCGTAAGTACCGACCCAGAATTGTGATTTGTAATGCCATTTTTGATCGTCATATTGATCACGCAAAAGGCAGTAACTTAGTTTCAGACGCCTGTTTCCTTTCTGGCTTACGCCGTATCGAAACGGAAATGGAAGGTGTTGCTCAAAAAGCCTATCGTCCGGAAGTAGTTTATCATTACATTCAATGGCACGATATTACACCTCAAGTGGTTGTTGATATTACTGGATTTGAAGAAGTTAAGAAACAATCGATTTTGGCTTATAAAACACAATTTTACGATCCGAATAGTACAGAGCCCATGACACCTATTGCAACTAAAAATTTCTTAGACAGTATCGATTACCGCGATCGGAACTTAGGTCGAATTACAAATGTAGATTTTGCAGAAGGCTTTACCGTTGAACGTTACCCTCTTACGAATTTATTAAGCGATTTGAGGTAAATTTTTTAAAACGGCAGTTGTTTAAAAGCAAATTTTTGTTTTATCTTTGCAGCCGATAAAAACGGTGGTTATAGCTCAGTTGGTTAGAGCATCGGTTTGTGGTGCCGAGGGTCGTGGGTTCGAGCCCCATTAGCCACCCAAAATTTCAAAGGTTTCCGATTTCCGGAAACCTTTTTTTGTTTCTAATTCTTTTTAAAGGATGCGTTTTCGAGCCATAAATGTGCATGGTTAATCCCGAAAAGCACCAGTAGTTCCAAATTCCCATCAATTTCTTAAATCTCCATTCTCAATACTTAGATCTTAATACTTAGGTCTAAATACTTAATACTTTGGTCTTAGGTCTCAATACGCAACACTTCTTTCCTGTGTTAGCGGGCGAAACGGCATCCTTTTTGGCATTACGGTATTTCCAAACTGTTTTGCCAAAAAGATATAGTGGAGCACGCGACGGCGCCACAACTACGCGGCGAAGCCACCACTGCGCCGGAACACCCAAATAAAAAATAGCTTCCTAAAACTTTGTCGTATTTAATTCAGTTCCATAAATAATTGTTAAAATAGTAACAAAATGGTATCATGTGCGTCCTATTCATATCAATCATCATTTAATCATCAATTTAAATCAATCATTATGAAAACTATTAAAATTTTAGCGGTTCTTTTTTCTTTAGGAAGTGTTTTTACAACTAACGCTAACAATCGAATCGGAAATGAATTACAAGAAGTAACATTTGTAAGCACTGTTACTCCAGTAACGACCGACGAGCTCGATTTAAGTACTTTGAAAAAAGCAGAAAAAACGACCGACGAACAAATTATTGAGGACTTGCAAATTACCGAATCTCAATTACCGAAATTCGTTAGTTTGAAAACAGCAGAACCAGCGGTAAAAATACCTGCAAAACTTTTGAATTAGTTATTTTATTTGTCAGAAAGCCGTCTCACAAGGGCGGTTTTTTTTATGGATACAATCGAAGTACATGAAAATCGAATGGCGTCCAAAAGCATGATTTTAAATTAGATGCAGAAAGAGCTTTGTTTGTAAACGTGTTGCATGTTTTAAAAATACTGTAGCTTCCCTTGGCTTCATAAAAAGCATCATAAAGATTGTATCGAATATCAGTATCAATCAATTTTGCCCTTCCGTTTTTCAACTCAAACTGCTCTATAAAAAAAGTAACCATTTTTTGGTACTGAGCGTTAGTAATTCTTATTTTTTTACAAGTATCGTTACTCGAGCGATTTTTATAAAAATTTACGTGAATAGCTGTTTCATTAAATCCGCTGGCAGCTTTTATCGCGGTACTCAATTTTAAGTCCGACCACTGTGGTGTTTCGAGATAAAATTCTTTGTTTCCCCAACCAATTGCAACGTAAGAAAAATTTTTGTCAGCTGAAATGCAATGATTTGGATCGATGATAGTGCGCCAGTCGAATTCTGAATTTACAACAGGTAAAATTAATTCAGAGTGTACGCCGTTAGTTTGTAAGAAAATTTCGATTCCTTTTTGGCTGTCTTCGGTGGCTTTAGCTTCGAAAGTAATGAAGCCGGAAATGAGCGCAACTAGCAAGTAAAAGACGGTAACGCTTAAAAATCCTAAGACGATTTTCAGCAGTATTTTGGCAATCCGAACAATCATTTTACTTCTTTGAAATTAAGATTTCGTGTTGCTTTCTCGGAGTTTTT
>CALRVY020000104.1:0-10503 GCA_943371725.1 Pseudanabaena sp. UWO311
AGATTGGCGAGAATACGGTAATCGCTGCGCAAACCGGAATTGCAGGTTCTACCAAAATTGGAAAGAACAGCATGATCGGCGGACAGGTAGGTATTGCGGGCCACTTAATGGTTGGCAACAACGTACGCGTTCAGGCACAGTCGGGTATTGGCAGAAATCTTAAAGACGGTGAAACTGTTCAAGGAAGTCCAGCACTTCCGTACACCGATTACAGCAAATCATATATTCATTTTAAAAACCTTCCAAAAATTCTTCAAGAAATAGAAGACTTGAAAAAGCAAATACTTCATGCAAACAGCTCACAATTGTCCGGCGATGGTCAAGCAGAAAACAATTAAAGAAGAAATATCGCTTACAGGTGTTGGATTACACACCGGTAAGGAAGTCAAAATGACATTCAAACCCGCACCAATCAACAACGGATTTACGTTCGTTCGCGTTGATTTGGAGGGAAGTCCGATTATCGAAGCCGATGCAAATTATGTGGTTAATACGCAACGGGGAACGAATTTGGAAAAACTTGGTGTTAAAATTCAAACCTCAGAGCACGTACTTGCGGCTTGCGTAGGTTGCGATTTGGACAACGTAATTATCGAACTAAATGCCTCAGAACCACCAATTATGGACGGTTCGTCGAAGTATTTTGTTGAAGCGATTGAGAAAGTAGGAACTGTTGAACAAGACGCTGAACGTAAATATTACGTAGTGAAAGAAGTAATTTCTTTCAGCGATGAAGCAACAGGTAGTGAAATTTTGGTGATGCCGGGCGATGACTATCAAGTTACCGCAATGGTCGATTTCGGAACTAAAGTTTTAGGAACACAGAACGCTACTTTAAAATCAATGAACGATTTCAAAAAAGAAATTGCTGATGCTAGAACGTTCAGCTTCCTTCATGAATTGGAATCGCTTTTAGAACACGGATTGATTAAAGGAGGCGACTTGAATAACGCGATCGTTTATGTGGATAAGGAAATCTCGCCTGCCACGATGGAAAGTTTGAAAGTAGCCTTTGGAAAAGATAGTATTTCGGTTAAACCGAACGGAATCCTAGATAATCTTACGCTTCATTATCCAAACGAAGCAGCAAGACACAAATTACTTGACGTTATTGGCGATTTAGCTTTGGTAGGCGTTCGTTTGAAAGGAAAAGTAATTGCAAACAAACCCGGTCATTACATCAATACGCAATTTGCTAAGAAATTGGCAAAGATGATCAAGATTGAGCAACGCAATCAAGTACCAACCATTGATGTGAATCAGGAACCGCTCATGGATGTGATGAAAATCATGAGTATGTTGCCGCACCGTCCGCCGTTTTTGTTGGTCGATAAGATTTTCGAATTATCGGATCAGCATGTTTTGGGATTGAAGAACGTAACGATGAATGAACCGTTTTTCGTGGGGCATTTTCCAGACGCTCCCGTAATGCCTGGCGTTTTGATCGTAGAAGCTATGGCACAATGCGGTGGAATTTTAGTTTTAAGTACGGTTCCAGATCCAGAGAATTATCTGACTTTCTTCATGAAGATCGATAATGTGAAATTCAAACAGAAAGTATTGCCAGGCGATACCTTAATATTTAAGTGCGACTTATTAGCACCGATACGTCGCGGTATTTGTCACATGCAAGCCAATGCTTACGCGAACGGAAGATTAGTTGCCGAAGCAGAGTTAATGGCGCAAATTGCACGTAAAGACAAGGCGTAACCAACCAAAACAAACAGCATGAATCAACCTTTAGCATACGTACATCCAGGAGCAAAAATCGCTAAAAATGTAGTGATTGAGCCTTTTACAACCATTCATAATAATGTAGTAATTGGCGATGGTACTTGGATTGGTTCGAACGTAACCATTATGGAAGGCGCTCGAATCGGTAAAAACTGTAATATTTTCCCAGGAGCTGTTATTGCAGCAGTTCCTCAAGATTTGAAATTTGGCGGCGAAGATTCGCTAGCGATTATTGGCGATAATTGTACCATTCGCGAATGCGTGACCATAAATCGCGGAACTGTTGCATCCGGACAAACAGTCCTCGGAAACAATTGTTTAGTGATGGCAACAGCGCATATCGCGCACGATTGTCATATTGGTGATAATGCTATTATTGTAAATGGTGTCGCATTAGCTGGCCATGTAGTTGTTGGAAACTTTGCCATTATCGGTGGTTTAGCGGCAGTACATCAATTTATTCATATCGGTGATCATGCCATGATTTCAGGTGGATCGTTAGTACGGAAAGATGTTCCCCCGTTTACAAAAGCAGCGAAAGAGCCGCTTTCCTACGTTGGCATCAATTCCGTAGGTTTGCGTCGCCGCGGATTCTCCACAGAGAAAATACGTGAGATTCAAAATATTTACAGAATTCTTTATCAAAAAAATTACAATACTTCGCAAGCAGTGAGCATCATTGAAGCAGAAATGGAAGCTACACCCGAACGCGACGAGATTTTGGATTTCATTAAAAATTCTTCTCGAGGTATTATGAAAGGTTACAGCGGAAATTATTAAAAACTCTTATAAATCAACTAATGGCATCTACATCAGATATCAAAAACGGATTGTGCATTAAGTACAATCACGACATTTACAAAGTTATCGAGTTCTTACACGTAAAACCGGGTAAAGGTCCAGCTTTCGTTAGAACTAAATTAAAAAGCTTAACTTCAGGAAAAGTGATTGATAACACATTTTCCGCTGGTCATAAAATTGAAGATATTCGTGTTGAAACGCACAAATTTCAGTTTTTGTATGCCGAAGGCGATTCGTTTCACTTTATGAATGCCGAAAGCTTCGAACAAATTACACTCGATAAGAAAATTCTCGATGCTCCTGATTTATTGAAAGAAGGTGAGAATGTTATGGTAGCCATCAATACAGAAACCGATTTGCCTTTATCTGTTGATATGCCTGCTTCGGTTGTTTTAGAAGTTACCTATTCTGAACCTGGAGTTAAAGGAAATACTACTACAAATGCCACTAAACCGGCAACTTTGGAAACGGGTGCTGTTGTAAACGTACCGCTTTTCATTAACGAAGGTGATAAAATTAAGGTTGATACTGCATCAAATTCATACATCGAACGCGTAAAAGAATAACATGAAATTTCCAAAAGTACATACCCTCCAAGAAATTGCTCAAATCATCGGAACTACTTTTGTAGGAAATCCAGACTTTCCAGTTTTGGGTATGAACGAAATTCATGTTGTTGAACCGGGCGACATCGTTTTTGTAGATCATCCGAAGTATTACGACAAAGCGTTACAATCGGCTGCAACGATCGTTTTAATTAACAAAGAAGTTGAATGTCCGGAAGGAAAAGCGCTGTTAATCAGTGATGATCCGTTTCGCGATTTTAATAAGCTAACTAATCATTTCCGACCGTTTCAATCGTTGCAGGCTTCGATCGCAGAAACGGCAACAATCGGAGCTGGAACTGTTATTCAGCCACAAGCGGTTATTGGTAATCATGTTAGTATCGGGAAAAATTGCATCATTTATTCGAATGTAGTTATTTACGATCATTGTGTGATTGGCGATAACGTAGTCATTCATGCAGGAACTATTATTGGTGCAGATGCCTTTTATTACAAGAAACGTCCTGAAGGATTTGATCAACTCAAAAGTGGCGGGCGCGTTGTTATTGAAAACGATGTGCATATTGGCGCACTTTGTACCATTGATCGAGGTGTAACGGGCGATACCACCATTGGCGCAGGCTCGAAGTTAGATAATCACATACAAATTGGTCACGATACTGTTGTAGGTAAAAAGTGTTTATTTGCGTCGCAGGTCGGTATTGCGGGTTGTGTAGTTATCGAAGATGAAGTAACGATTTGGGGACAAGTAGGAACTACAAGCGGTATCATAATTGGTAAAAAAGCAGTAATTCTAGGTCAAACGGGCGTTACAAAGTCCATTGAAGGAGGAAAGAGTTACTTCGGAACTCCAATCGAAGAAAGTAGAGAAAAGCTTAAGCAACTAGCCTATTTAAAGAAACTTCCTGAAATTGTCGAAAAATTGAAATAGTTATGTCGGTCAAAAAATTCATAAAGGATTTCTATAAATCGGATGCGTTGATTAACGGTCAGTTATTAGCGACCTATTTACACGACGATATTGAGTTTGTTTGGACAAGTTCGACAGGTAAAAAAACATATACCAAAAGCGACTTGGTTGCTCTAGCCACCGAGATGAGTAGAGCTTACGTTAGATCTAAAGTGCGGATTAGCAGTTTGATCAAAGAGAAAAATCAAGTCACCGTTTTTTATTCTCATTATGTGAAAACTATTGAAAATCCGAGGGAAGATATTCTTTTAGCTGATTTTGCGGTGGTTTGGGAAATTAAAGATGAAAAATTGGTAAAAGGCATTCAATTGAGTCAGTTAGTTTAAAATGATTGCTTTTCAAAATCAAGATAAAATGGTAGCGTTAATCTTTCGATTGACGCTATTTTTTTGGCTAATAACCAAGATTATTAGTTACCGTTTGTGGCTCGGCGATCACTTGTTTCCGACTGCTCCTTTCTTCGGATTTTTACCGGAATATCCTGATTTTTTAAATGGCTTTTTGTTCGGAAGTTCTTGTGTACTCGTATTACTGCTACTGCTACGTCCTAGAAACAATGAATTGATCTGGATATTGTTATTTGTCGAATTTATACAATTACTTCCCGATCAAAATCGATGGCAACCGTATATTTTTCAGTTTATTTTTACAGCTGCCGCATTTCTTTTTTCGAATGGCAGTTCTAAACGATTTTTGAGCACTATCGGTTTCTTTGTTGGCTGCATGTATCTTCACGCGGGATTACATAAATTAAACGGAGGCTTTTTATATTTGGTTTGGGAACGTATGATTTTGCACCGTTTTTTCGGAGTGGAGTTGTCTGAATTCGAAAATCCGATTGTTCATTACAGTGGCTTGTTGTTAGGTTTGTTGGAGTTTATTGCTGGTTTAGGATTGTTGTTTGCTCGAAAAAAAACCATTTACGCATGTATTTTAATACTCATGCATCTTTTCATTGTCATCATGATTTCGCCAATCGGTATAAACTACAACATGATCGTTTGGCCTTGGAATATTTTGATGATATGCGTGTTACCGCTCTTGTTTCTTTATAAGAATGACGATTATGGTCTTTCCTTTAATTGGAGAGAATTGCGAATTGTTGTGCTTGCTTTTTTTCTGTTGGCACTTCCATTTCTGAGCTATTTGGGATGTTATGATAATTACCTCTCTTTTAACTTGTATTCAGGAAAAGAGAAAATACTTGAAATTGGCGTGGGCAAACCTAAAGAAGCTGCTGAATTATTGGCTTTTAAAAGTCATAATTCTAAGTTTTTTAAAGATGAAATTGTAGTTAAAGCTAATTCTTGGCATCTAGCAGAGACACAAACGCTCGTTTATCCAGAAGTACGAGTTTACAAACAAATTGCCGACTCGTTAAAGAAACGCTATCCAAAAGCGGAACTCAGTTTTTGCATTTATCAATATCCTTACAAAGCTGACAACATCATTTATTTTGAGTAAATTTTCAAAACAAGCTACAATAATGTGGCTATTAGTTACAGCATTTAGCTTATTTTTGCCGTACAATTTTACAAACTAAATAATACAACCATAATGAGCGTCTTAGTAAATAAAGATTCCAAAATTATTGTACAAGGTTTTACAGGAAGCGAAGGTACATTCCACGCTTCGCAAATGATTGAATACGGAACAAATGTAGTAGGCGGTGTAACTCCAGGAAAAGGTGGAACAACGCACTTAGATCGTCCGGTTTTCAATACCGTAAAAGACGCTGTTGAGCAAGCTGGTGCTGATACCAGTATCATTTTCGTACCACCTGCATTTGCAGCTGACGCCATTATGGAAGCAGCCGACGCAGGAATTAAAGTTATTATCGCTATTACAGAAGGAATTCCAGTAGCCGATATGATTAAAGCGTACGATTACATCAAAGGAAAAAATTGCCGTTTAATCGGTCCAAACTGTCCGGGTGTTATAACACCAGAAGAAGCAAAAGTAGGAATCATGCCAGGTTTCGTTTTCAAAAAAGGAACGGTGGGTATTGTTTCGAAGTCGGGAACGTTAACCTACGAAGCTGCCGACCAAGTAGTGAAGCAAGGTTTGGGAATTACTACAGCTATCGGAATTGGTGGTGATCCAATTATTGGAACTACAACCAAAGAAGCAGTAGAATTATTAATGAACGATCCGGAAACAAAATGTATCGTTATGATTGGCGAAATTGGTGGTCAGCTTGAAGCAGATGCTGCAAAATGGATTCAAGCCGACGGAAATCGCAAGCCAGTTGTTGGTTTTATCGCGGGCGAAACAGCACCGAAAGGTAGAACCATGGGGCATGCTGGTGCCATTGTTGGCGGTGCCGATGATACCGCTGCAGCGAAAAAAGCCATCATGCGTGCTTGTGGCATTCACGTAGTTGATTCTCCTGCCGAAATAGGTAAAAAAGTTAAGGAAGTTCTTGGTTAACTTTTGGAACTATCCAGTAAAAGCCGTTTGATTTTCAAACGGCTTTTTTATTGGCGTAAACTCTTTTATTCCCTTATTTCTTTCGGCTAGAAACTATAAGCTCGCTATTTTCTTGCGCCCAATCAATTAACGGAACGAGTTTGTTCAATAATCCCATTCCCAATGTTGTTAGTTGGTATTCAACTCGTGGTGGAACTTCCGGATAAATCGTGCGTTTTACCAAACCGTCTTGCTCTAATTTACGGACCGTAACGGTAAGCATACGTTGCGAAACATCGCCAATTTTTGACTTAAGTTCGTTAAAGCGCAAAGTGCCGTCGCCCGCAAGTGCATATACAACCAAAAGCGACCATTTATCGCTCACATGCGCTACAATATCACGCACCGGACACGAAATTTTTTGCGAGCTTTTCGCTAGATGAAAAAATTCTTTGAATTTATTTTCAGTTGTAAGTTCTTGATTCTCCATATTAGTTATCGAAATGTGCTCGAGTTATAGCTTTGTACCTTCTTGTTTGGTGCTAAGTTACTATTTAATTTTGAGTTATTAAAAGTAACTATTGTATCATTTTTAAAGATTTATTATGTCGAAAATTTTAATCACTGGAGCCAGTGGAACCAATGGAAAAGCACTCACGGAAGTATTAACAAAGCGTGGCGTTCAGGTGAAAATAGCCGGAAGAACCGCTTTGCCAACCCATGCATTTTCGGAATACGTACCGTTTGATTTTGCAGATACTGCGAGTTTTGAAACTGCTGTTTCGGATGTAGACCGGGTGTTTTTATTAGGGCCACCTTTACAATTTGGAGTCGATACTTTACTGACGCCTTTTATCGATTTTCTGAAGCAAAAGGGAATTACACGGGTTGTTTATTTCTCGGCGTTGGCTTCGGATAAAATGGGTGATAATTTTGAGTTTCATTTGAATTTGGAGA
This sequence comes from Pseudanabaena sp. UWO311, assembly GCA_943371725.1. Lineage (GTDB taxonomy): Bacteria > Bacteroidota > Bacteroidia > Flavobacteriales > Flavobacteriaceae > Flavobacterium. The sequence continues at coordinate 7,438 of CALRVY020000104.1, forward strand.
AAAAATTAGCAGACGACGGCTTTGATTATACCATACTTCGACCGACGTTCTTTGCTCAAAATTTCAAGAATTATGAATTCGAAAATATTACGCAGCGAAACATTGTTTTCATGCCTGCTGGTTTGGGTAAAGCTGCTTTTGTAGACGTTTACGATATCGCCGAAGTTGCCGCAACCGTGTTAACAGAAGCAGGTCATGAGCGTAAAACTTACGAACTTACTGGGCCGGAATTGCTTACGTATACCGATGCAGCGTCGTTGTTGAGTGAAGTTCTAGAAACCACTGTTGTATATCCGAATCCCACGCCGGAGATTTTCAAACAAGTGCTTGCCGATAGCGGTGCGCCTGAGTTTGTAGCAAATTATCTAATTAAGGTTTACGGAATTATTTCTAATAATCATGCTGAGGTAATTACCGATACAGTTGAACGCGTTTTAGGTAGAAAAGCCACAGATTTGAAAACGGTTTTAAAACGCGATTTTAAAGGGTAACGTATTTCCGCAACAGGGAATGCAGCGAAAAGCTTTGTAAAACTGCGGGCTAATAAAACGAAAAAAACAATGCGACTAACAGAAGCAGCTGTTTTGTTCGTTGTTAGTTTTATAGCCCGCAGTGCGCAAACTTGCAGCGAAATGCCCGACGGCGGCGCGACTTTTAGTTGAAGAACGGTTGCCGCCGGGTTGCCCTTAAAAAATACAATACTATTTAATCTTAACTAGTTAATTTAGTAACTTTGAAGAATGCCTACGGTTTTTTACAGTAACGGATTTCGGTTCTTCTTTTACAGTAATGAGAACGATGAACCTGTTCATGTGCATGTTGAAAAAGGCGACGGTTATGGGAAAATATGGTTGGATCCGATAGAATCAGATTATTTTAATGGATTTAATGCACAAGAACAGAGGCTAATAAAAAAGATAGTTTCTGAAAACGCAGATTTGCTTAAACGAAAATGGTATGAATACTTTAGATAAAAAATACGATCCCATTCAAGAATTTATTGCCGCAAAGCAGTTGAAAATCACTGCTGTAGCTTTTGAGAACGATTTAATCAATATCACGCTAAATACCAATCAGTTACTAATTGATTCGTTGCTTAAATATCCTCGTTTGTCAACTGCGAAGTCGGTTGATCGCGATAATTTCTTACTTATCGCACAAGGAACCGGTATTCATTGGCCAACTTTAGACGAAGATTTAAGTCTTTACGGTTTCATGAAAGACTATTTACATACATCGTTCGCTAATAATACGACCATCAAAATTCTTTGATTTAAACAAGGAACAACTCAGCAGCTTTCCTCGAAATGTAAGTGTTTCGCCACCGGGTTGCCCAAATATTAAGCAAAACTCTTTTCGAGCACGCCCACTTCCTCCATACATTTTTTCATCTCGCAGTAGGTGCGCGCAATATCATTGTCTAAGCCAATCGAAAAGCGAATAAGTCCGTCGGATAATCCCATTTCTTGCTGTTCTTCTAGCGGAATTTCACTCGAAGTCGAGGTTCCTGGAGCCGAAAACAAAGTTTTGTAAAAGCCTAAACTCACAGCCAAATACCCCAAATTGCGGAGCTGCATCAGTTCCATCAACTCATTAGCTTTATCGAGCGAACCCGCATCAATAGTCATCATACCGCCAAAGCCGTATTCCGGATTAATCAGCGAAGCGTACAATTTATGACTCGGATGACTCGCCAAACCGGGGTACACTACCTTGAGTCCGTCGGCTTCAAATTTAGTAGCTAAATATAAAGCGTTATAACTGTGTTGTTTCATTCGAATATGTAACGTTCTTAAATTTTTCATCACACTTGCCGAACGCAAACTGTCCATGGTCGGGCCAAGTAACATCGAAGCTCCTGTATTTACACTTTTCATACTGTCGATAAAAGCGCGCGACGCACAGGTAACTCCGCCAACGGTATCCGAACTTCCGTTGATGTATTTGGTTAAACTGTGGCAAACAATATCAGCTCCCAAAACAGCAGGAGCAACAGATAAAGGCGAAAAAGTATTGTCAACAACTAATAAAAGTCCGTGCTTTTTCGCGATTTTCGACAGTCCGCTAATGTCGGCAACTTCCAACAGCGGATTGCTCACCGTTTCACAGTAAAGTACCTTGGTTTGAGGCGTTATAGCGGCTTCCACTAAATCGAGCTTGGTAATGTCTACAAAACTGGTTGTAATGCCCATTTTTGGAGCGAAGTTTTTCAGAAAAGCGTAAGTGCCTCCGTAAATGGTTCGGCTCGAAACAATATGATCGTTTTGTCCGCAAATTTGCAATAAGGTACACGTGATGGCGCCCATTCCCGAAGCCGCAACATTCGCAGCTTCAGTGCCTTCCATGGCTGCCAATGCCTGATCGAGATACAAGTTGCTAGGCGAGGAGTGACGCGAATACAGATAACAGCCTTCGGCATTACCTTCAAAAGTGTCGAACATCGTTTTTGCCGACAAAAAAGTGTAGGTCGACGAGTCGCTTATCGACGGGTTTACGCCGCCAAATTCGCCGAAATATTGCAAGTCTTGTATGCGGTCGGCAGGTTTAAAATTTTCCATAATTTGTTGTTTTTGGGCAGCTATCCGGCTTTTCGCGTCAAGCTTCGCTAAATCAGCTGCGTTTGGCTACACTGTGGCAGTAGCTTCTTAGGTCGCTCTGCCGCAGTAAGCCGCACTGCAACTGCTTTAGCCAAGGCTTTTTGCTGCAATCCGGGCTGCGCGTGAACGTCAAATTAAAATCGTTTCCAAATAAAAAACTACATTAGCGTAGTAATTTAGAATACAATCGTATTTTTTATAAATTTGATAGAATAATTTTCTATAAATTCGATTAGTATCACACTTACATAGAATGGAAACAGTAAAACTCGACCTCATCGATCAAAAATTGCTTACGGCTTTGCAAACCGATTGTCGGCAAACCACCAAAATGCTGAGCTTGAAACTCAATCTAAGCACAACAGCCGTTCACGAACGCATCAAAAAGCTAGAAAAATCGGGCGCAATTGCCGGCTACGTTGCTATAGTCGACCAAGTGCGTGTCGATAAGAATTTTGTGGTTTTTTGC
>CALRVY020000105.1:0-10206 GCA_943371725.1 Pseudanabaena sp. UWO311
CTAGAGTCGTTTGCGTTCATCTTTAATAGCGAACCAGAAGCTGTGAGTGCAAAAAATTCTTGATTTGGTCTGTCGATTGGATCGTCGATAACAACAGCTTGCGGATCGGAATCGTCGCATGATGTTGCGATAAATAAACTTAAGAGTGCCGCAAAAGCTACTCGTACCTGTGTGTTTTTCATAGTCAATTTAATAATGGTTTTATCGCATTTACGTAAAAACCAAATCGACGGTTTTCGACTTTTGAAAAAAAAATGGAGTAGGAGCGAGCAGAAGGATGAAAATCGCTATTGTTTACTTATTTGGTAGAGATTAGGCGTAAAAAAATCCGCTCGAGGCGGACTTTCTTAAATGTCGTCAAATTCGACATCAGTATAGTTTCGTACTTGCGAGTGTTCTGTCGCTGAGTCATCTCTTTTGTAATCTTTTTGATGTCTTTCAGAAATAACTTCTTCACCTTTATTGTTCAGGACATAAGAGGTCATGTCTTGCAAAATTTCAGCGAACGCGGCAAAATCTTCTTTGTAGAGATAAATTTTGTGTTTTTTAAAATGAAAAGATCCGTCTTCTTCGGTAAATTTCTTGCTTTCAGTAATGGTGATGTAGTAATCATCTGCTTTGGTTGCTCGTACATCAAAAAAGTAGGTTCTTCGTCCTGCGCGTAAAACTTTCGAAAAAATATCCTCTTTTTCAAGCATTTCGTTATCTCTCATAATAGCCTCGGTCAGTATTAAGTTTGTGTTAATAATTCAAATATGAGAAAAATTTTATGAATTGTCAACTATCCGATATATTCTTTTTCCGAAAGTTGCTTTACATAGAGTTCTTTGTAGTAGCCGTTTTGCGTTAATAATTCTTCTGGAGTTCCGAATTGAATGATCTTTCCATCTTCTAAAACCAAGATTTTATCGGCATTCTTTGCCGAGCTCACCCGATGGCTAACAATAAATGTGGTTTTATTTTTGGAATACGTTTTTAAATTATCGAGAATCATTTCTTCGGTTTCTGTATCTACAGCCGATAAACAATCGTCAAATAAAAGAACGGGCGGGTTTTTCAGTAGCGCTCGTGCAAGGGAAACACGTTGTTTTTGGCCGCCGGACAAGGTAATACCTCGTTCGCCGAGAACCGTTTCGTATTTCTGATTGAAGTTCTCAATATTTTCGTGAACCGCCGCAAGTTGTGCAACGGTTTCGATTTCGAGTTGATTTGCTGATTCCTTTCCAAATCGAATATTATTTGCGATAGTATCAGAAAATAAAAAGGCGTCTTGTGGAACTACGGCCATTTGCGATCTTAGAAAATTCAAGTCATACTCTTTCATGCTTCGTTCATCTACCTGAATGTCGCCTGAATCAACGTCGTACATTCGAGCAATTAAATTAAGAAGTGTTGATTTTCCGCTTCCTGTTTTTCCAAAAATGGCAATCGTTTCGCCGGCTTTAACTTCAAATTGAATTTTCGAAAGTGCTTGAATTCCGGTGTCTGGATAGGTGAAAGACACTTGATTGAAAGCAAAACTACCTTGAAACGATTCGGTTTTGAGTGGTCCGGTTTTAATTTCAGGTTCGATTTTTAAAAATTCATTGATTCTTTTTTGCGATGCGGCGGCTTCTTGAACCATACTCGAAATCCATCCTAACGATGCTACAGGCCAGGTTAGCATGTTGATGTACAAAATGAACTCGGCAATTTGTCCGATGTGAACGATACCGCCTGTTTTATTCATGTACATCAATCCTCCAAAATAGATCACTATTAAATTACTGATACCGATTAGAGCAACCATCAAAGGTCCGAAAAGAGCATTGGTTTTTGCTAATTCCATGGCTTTAGATTTACTCTCGGTAGAAAGTGCCACAACTTTTTCTTGTTGTTTGTCTTCCAAGGCATAGGCTTTGATAACGCGCAAGCCCGAAAACAACTCTTGCGAAAAGCTCGATAAATTGGAAAGATTTTGCTGAAAAAACGTACTTCGCTTATTAATTTCTGTGCTAAGCTTGAATATAGCATACGACAATATTGGGAGCGGAAGCAGTGTATATAGTGTTAATTGTGGCGAAACGGCATACATATAACCAATAACTATAGCGAACCTAATTATCGTATTTATAGTGTACATCACCGCCGGACCAACATACATTCGAACTTTTCCTACATCTTCACTGATGCGATTCATTAAATCTCCGGTTCGATTTTGTTTGTAGAATTGCTGGGTCAAACGCGTGTATTGAACGAAAATTTCATTTTTAAGGTCAAATTCTACCAATCGTGACATGACGATTAGAGTTTGGCGCATCAAAAAGGTAAGAATTCCTGCTAAAAGAGTCGTTGCGATAATAAAAACGATATTTTGGATCAATTGACTTTTAACGACGGCAACGGAAACCGTTTCGGTGTTTGCCATGTAGTTTTCAATGGCTGAAAAAGAGTTCGAAATGAGCTTTGGCGTGTACAGAGAAAAGATTTGGGCGATTATGGTGATTAAAATCCCTGCTAAAAATCGAAATTTATATTTTATAAAATATTTATTTAAGTACTGTAATTCTTTCATTTTATGACGCCTAATTCTTGTGAGAATATCAATATATTTGTTAAAATATTATGTATTAATTACTACTTACATATTAATTTTTTCTGTTAAAAATTGCGATTTCTTCAAAAAATACGCCCGCGCAAACGTTGCAGTAAAATAATTCGTAAATTTGCGACGGCTAGATTGAGAAAGCCATAAATCTTTAATTTCTATATCAAATGGTTACAGAGGTATTAACACCAGCAGAACTTAGCAAAATCGATCCGGTATTTGGTCAGTTGTCATTTGACAATCACGAACAAATCGTTTTTTGCAACGACAAAGATACAGGTTTGAAAGCAATAATAGGTATTCATAACACGGTCTTAGGTCCTGCGCTTGGTGGTACTCGTATGTGGAAGTATAATAATGAATGGGAAGCTTTAAATGACGTGCTTCGCCTCTCTCGTGGTATGACGTACAAGTCGGCTGTAACTGGTTTAAATCTGGGTGGCGGAAAAGCAGTTATTATTGGTGATAGCAAAGTCGATAAAACACCTGAAATGATTACAAAGTTCGGACAGTACGTAAATTCACTTTCTGGAAAATACATTACAGCAGAAGATGTTGGTACAACGACTGCCGATATGGATTTGATTCGCGACGTTACTTCTTTTGTAACCGGTGTTTCTGAATCAAGAGGCGGTTCTGGAAATCCTTCGCCTGTAACTGCTTACGGTGTTTACATGGGTATGAAAGCCGCTGCAAAGTACCAGTTTGGAAGTGATAATTTAGAAGGGAAACGAGTGCTAGTTCAAGGTGCTGGGCATGTAGGCGAAACATTGGTGTCGCATCTTCGCAAGGAAGGAGCTGATGTTTTTATCTTTGATATTCACGAAGATAAAACGCAGGCTGTTGCTCAGAAATACGGTGCAAAAGTTTTTAGTGGTGATGTTTACAGTGCAGATGTTGATATTTATGCGCCCTGTGCTTTAGGAGCAACAATCAACGATCAAACCATCAATACCTTAAAAGCTAAGGTAATTGCAGGTGCTGCAAATAATCAGCTGGCAAATGAGCAGATTCACGGAAAATTACTGAGAGAAAAGGGAATTGCGTATGCTCCTGATTTTTTGATTAATGCAGGCGGAATTATCAATGTTTATGCTGAAATCGTTGGATACGATAAGGCCGAAGCACTTCGAAGAACTGAGAATATTTACAATACTACCTTGGAAATTTTTGCCTTAGCGGATCAGAACAATATTCCGACCCAACAAGCTGCTATGGCAATTGCCGAACGCAGAATTGCTGAAAGAAAATTGCAAAACAGTTTAAAATAATCCTTTCAAGTTTTAAAGGATGTCTTATTTTTGCGGGCGAAAGTGATAACCACTTTCGCCCAATTTTTTTAAAGTTCTTCCCGTGCTAAACAGACGACACATTCGAGTAAAAGTTATGCAGTCAATTTTCGCCATGCATCAATCGCAGTCCGATAGAATTGATTCGCAAGAAAAGTTCCTTACTAACAGTTTGAATATATTGCACGATTTATATTTGTTGATGCTTTCCGCTATCGTGGAAGTTCACAAAACGGAATCTGAGTTTTTATTGCGTTCTTCACAAAAGCATTTAGCAACAGCGCAAGAAAAAAATCCCGACAGAAAGTTTATTGAAAATCCAGTACTTGTAGCTCTAGTTGAAAGTAAAGATTTGAATCAGAAGATAAATGAGCGCAAGCTTAATAATTGGGATCTTCATGCAGATTATATAAATCTGTTTCTCAATGATTTAAAAAATTCTGACGTATATCAAAACTATATGTCAAAAAAGGATGCCAGTTTTGAGGAACACCGCGATCTAGTTGTTTTCCTCTTCGAAGAAATTATTGTTCCAAATGAAAAGGTTTACGAATATCTGGAGGATTTTAAAATGACTTGGTCAGACGATTTTCCAGTTGTTAATACACATATTCTTAAAGAATTAAAGAGTTTGAAGCCTGCTGTCTTATCTTCAGGATTTCGGGTTTCTAAATTGTATAAATTAACTGAGGATCAAGATTTTGGCATCGATATTTTTCGAAAAACGATTCTCAATGAAAAACAGTTTGCCAAATTCTACGAAAACAAAACTCCAAATTGGGATATCGACCGAATTGCCGATGTTGATTTAATTCTCTTAAACATGGCCATATGCGAACTTCAAAAGTTCCCGTCTATTCCCGTAAAAGTTACCTTAAACGAATATGTGGAAATTGCAAAGGAATATTCAACACCAAACAGCAGTAAGTTTATAAATGGCGTACTAGATGCACTTGTTCAAGAATTCAAAGCAAGCAATCAATTACCAAAAACAGGACGTGGATTACTATGAGAAAAATTGTTCTTTCCTTACTCTTTATAACTCTTCTATCTAGTTGTTTCAAAGAAAAACAAGCCGAACTAAAGTTTGATTCGGAAGTAATAAAAATCGATACCATCCTTCAAGGAAAAGTTATCGATACAGCTTTCAACTTTAAAAATACGGGCACAGCCGATTTAATTATAAAATCTGCGAAAGCATCCTGTGGTTGCACCATTGCCGATTATCCCAAAAAGCCGATTCCGCCCGGAGAAACTGGAAAAATTAAAGTGACGTTTAAAAGTGCAGGTCGGCGAGGGAATATAAGTAAAGTTATAACGATCGAGACCAATGCAACAGAAGCACAACGTTTTGTGGTTCTTAAAACGTACATTAAACCGGTAAAATTTAAAGTTACTGGCCCAACCCTCGATCCAAGTATACTCAATAATCTAAAACTCAATTAATGGATAATTTTATTAGCTTTTTACCTTATATCTTAATGATCGGGGTATTTTATTTTTTAATGATTCGCCCGCAACAAAAGCGCGCTAAGGCAGAACGCGAATTCGAAAGTAATCTCAAAATTGGCGATCGTATCATCACCAAAAGTGGTATTCACGGAAAAATAGCTGAACTCGCCGAAACTACCGTGGTTGTCGAAACCATGTCAGGGAAATTAAAAATGGAACGCTCTGCTATTTCGTTGGAGCTTTCTAAAGCCTTGCAAACAAAGAAATAATTTAATTTTATTTGTGTCAGAATAGCATTTCGCCAGCAGAGCGATTTATATCTGAAATCTAAGAGCGCTTTTTACTGTTGTTTTATTTGTATCAGTCAACTCAATCATTGGCTGCGACTTAAACAACGTAAAAAGCGCTCATTTTTTATTCTGATTATTCTATCTCAAAACAAATAATGCATAATAACCTGATTTCGATTAAAAATCATTGTCAGTACGCTTAAAATGTGCAAATGGTGAAATCAAATAGCAATTGAAATGAACAACTGTCACGCTAAACATTTAAACAGCCGCATTCGTCGGTGCATTTTTTTCGACACCTCGTTATCTCAAAAAAACACACATCATAGCCAGCTATTTAAATGTTTTTTAGCTTCAATTTTTAGAACAATCTTAGGTTTAAAAAAATCTTCCGTAGCGATGCTGTGCAACATTTTTTTGCGTTGCTCTGACTCAAAAACAACCTTTTTTCTTTGGTCTATTTTATAAATCCAATTGGTCTAACAAGTAAGCCAAGTCTTTAGCTATAATTTTCGAAATCAAATACTGCTCTGTAACCACTATTTGGTAACGTAAATTCGCTAACGCTTACTGTTAATCAAAGAATCCTTAAACTAATTTAAGCGCCTTCTTTTTCTTGCTCGATTTCTTGGAATTTTTACTGCCGATGGTTGTAAAGTCGGTTTCAGCAGTCAATTCAGCAATACGAACAATAACATCAATTGCTTTTTGCATGCTTTCTACTGGAACATATTCGTACTTTCCGTGAAAATTATGTCCGCCTGCAAAAATATTTGGACAAGGAAGCCCCATATACGACAATCGACAGCCGTCGGTTCCACCGCGAATTGGTTTAATTATTGGTTTGATTCCCAAATCTTTCATCGCTTGTTCTGCCAAATCGACGATGTAAAGAACGGGTTCCACCTTCTCACGCATATTGTAATATTGGTCGCGAATCTCACAAGTAACAATCTCTCCTCCAAATTGCTTCTTGTATTTTTTGTTAATTTTCTTCGCTAAATCGTGTATAAACTCCTTCCGTTTGATAAACTTTTTACTGCTGTGATCTCTAATAATCAGCTCAACTACACTTTCTTCAATACTTCCATGTAAATGATGCACGTGGTAAAAACCTTCGTATCCTTTGGTTGTTTCTGGCGTTTCGTTCTTTGGTAATTCCGCGATAAAATGCGCCGCTAAAGTCATGGCGTTTATCATTTTTCCTTTGGCGTATCCAGGATGTACGCTTTTTCCTTTGAAGATTAATTTAGCGCCTGCAGCATTAAAGTTCTCGTATTCTAATTCGCCTAATTCGCTACCGTCCATTGTGTAGGCCCATTGTGCTCCAAATTTCTTCACATCAAAAAAGTCGGCTCCTCTGCCAATTTCCTCATCTGGCGTAAAACAGATACGAATTTTCCCATGCTTAATTTCCGGATGCTGAATCAAATATTCCATAGCAGAAACGATCTCCGTAATTCCGGCTTTATCGTCGGCGCCAAGCAAGGTAGTTCCGTCGGTAGTAATGAGGGTTTGTCCCTTGTAATTCAACAAATCTTTGAAGTATGAAGGCGATAAAACAATGTTCAAATCTGCATTTAAAATAATGTCCGAACCGTCGTAGTTTTCAACAATTTGTGGTTTTACGTTCGTTCCCGTAAAATCGGGCGTTGTATCGTAATGTGAAACAAATCCGATTACAGGTACATCATGCGATACATTCGAAGGTAAAGTTGCCATTACATAACCCTTATGGTCTTTGGTAACATCGGTCATTCCAATCGCTTTCAGCTCTTTAACAAGTAATCGAGCAAGATCAAGCTGTTTTTTAGTACTTGGAACGGTGTCGGATGACGCGTCGGATTGCGTGTCGATAGTAACGTACGATATAAATCGATCGATGAGATGTTGCATATTTTCAATAATTTCTAATCAAAGATAAACATCGTCTTGCGTTTTTCAATGTTAAGAATTTTGGGAAGGATGTTCAAACCCACAATTACTTAACTAATTCATTTTTAATTAAATCCAAGTAAATTGCGACGTCTTTGAAAGAAAAGAGCGTTGTTTCCTTACCTTTTCCACTCGCTTTTTCAAGCCTTAAATGAAAGATGTTATAGAAAAACAAACTCTTTTTCTACGATTTTTACAATAAAGAATTCAGAGAAATAGGGTAATGAGTTTGGCAGAAATTTAAAAGAAAGTCGTTTTTAAATGCAACTAAAATCAACACTCTTTATTTAACTTTGTAGCAACGCAACACACATGTACAAGTCAATTATTCGCCCTATTCTTTTTCGATTTGATCCGGAAAAAGTGCATCATTTTTCTTTTAAAGCTATTTGGTTTTTAAATAAAATCCCGTTGGTTCCGGCGCTCATACGTAGGTTGTACGTTCGCAATGATACGCGTTTAGAGCGGATTGTTTGTGGTATTAAGTTTCCAAATCCTGTTGGACTTGCAGCTGGCTTCGATAAAGACGCTAAGTTATATGATGAATTAGGAAATTTTGGATTTGGCTTTGTTGAAATTGGAACCGTTACGCCAAAACCACAAGACGGAAATCCAAAGCCACGACTTTTTCGCTTACCTGAAGATCAAGCTATTATTAATCGTATGGGGTTTAATAATGGCGGTATTCAATCCGTTTCAAATCGGTTAAAAAAACAACGCAACATTGTTATTGGTGGCAACATCGGAAAGAATAAAGTCACGCCAAACGAAGACGCTGTCCAAGATTATTTGATTTGCTTTCGGGAACTTCACGATTTAGTGGATTATTTCGTTGTAAATGTAAGTTCACCAAACACACCAAATTTGCGCGAATTACAAGAGAAAAAGCCGTTAACCGATTTACTATCCACTTTAGAAATTGAAAACAAAACCTACGAAAAACCAAAGCCGATTTTCTTAAAGATAGCTCCCGATTTGTCTGATGAACAACTTCTGGATATCATTGAAATCGTTACTGCCACTCAAATTTCCGGAGTAATTGCCACAAATACAACACTTTCGCGAGTTGATTTAAAAAGTAGCAATCAAACGCAAACAGGTGGCTTGTCGGGAAAACCACTAACAAAACGAGCCACTGATGTCATTCGATTCTTATATCAAAACAGCGGCGGAAGCTTTCCAATTATTGCAGTAGGCGGCATTCATTCAGCAGAAGATGCCTTAGAAAAACTCGATGCCGGCGCCAGTTTAGTGCAATTGTATACTGGTTTTATTTACGAAGGACCTGCTCTTATCAAAGAAATCAATCACCGAATTTTAAGTCGAAAATCAAACTAAAACGATTTCGTAAATGCAATTCGATTGCTATCTTTGACCGCGATGAATCAAGTTAAAATCATTGAATGTCCACGCGATGCCATGCAAGGCATTAAGACCTTCATTCCAACACAAAAAAAGGTCGATTACATCCAATCACTTCTACGCGTTGGGTTTGACACGATCGATTTTGGAAGTTTCGTTTCGCCAAAAGCAATTCCACAAATGCAAGATACTGCCGAGGTTTTGTCGAAGCTCGATTTGTCGCAAACTTCGTCGAAACTGCTTGCCATTATCGCAAATACTAAAGGAGCTATCGATGCGGTTGCACATGCTGAAATTCAATATCTAGGCTTTCCGTTTTCGATTTCCGAGAATTTTCAAATGCGGAATACCCACAAAACGATTGCAGAGTCGCTAATTACATTGCAAGAAATAGCCGAATTAGCGAACAAGCACAACAAATCGCTGATAGCCTACTTGTCGATGGGCTTTGGAAATCCGTACGGCGATCCGTATAGCGTTGAAATTGTAGGGGAGTGGACCGACAAGCTGGCGCAAATGGGAATTAAAATTATTTCGCTTTCGGATACCATTGGTAGTTCCACGCCAGAAATCATCACGTATTTGTTTAAGACCTTAATTCCCTTGTATCCAAATATTGAATTTGGCGCACATTTGCATACAACCTTCGATAAGTGGTTTGAAAAAATTGATGCTGCATACAAAGCAGGTTGTTTGCGTTTCGATGGCGCCATTCAAGGTTTTGGCGGCTGTCCGATGGCAAAAGACGAGCTCACGGGAAACATGCCAACTGAAAAATTATTGTCCTATTTTACTGCCGAAAAAGCGGTTACAAACTTACATCCGATAAATTTCGAAAGTGCTTATAATGAAGCAACTAAGATATTTACGACTTATCATTAATTTTTTTGGGCACATCCTGCCGCTTGCTCTTATTGAAAATAGGTGCGGCAGGCCGGGCATTTCACTGCAAGGCGCACTTTTGTAAAGCCTTTCAGCATCTCTTTTTTTTGGCTTCCGTTGGTCGCCAGTAAAAAAGGGTGCTTCAATGGCTTTACACAAGCACGGCTTTCCGTTGCATTCCCTTGTGCGGGCAATCGTTACCAACGTACGCAACTTGGTAACGTAACATTTATGAATGTTGAAACTCGAAACGTGAAAATAGCGGTTTTTCGTTTTTTATTGATTTTTCTTGCATTTTTTAAAAATAGGCGGTTTTTCCGTAATACCGGTATCGTTTTTTTTGCGAGCTTCGCCTTGATGGGGGCGGGAGGGATGGGGAGCGATTCCCACGTACGAAATTTCCAGAAAT
>CALRVY020000106.1:0-10086 GCA_943371725.1 Pseudanabaena sp. UWO311
GTTGAATAGTCCGAAAGACACGATTCAAACAATAACGATTAAAGAAGTTTACGCGGATAAAAATGTTCTAAGTAACATCAAAAGTCCGATTCCTGCAGAGCTTTTCAGTATTTATTTAAGCGACAATAAAGGTTTAGCTGACATCGAAAAATTATTGATTATAGATTATCACGCCGAGGCTTGTGGCATGAATGGCGGCATCGCGTATTACAGTTGGTCGCCTTCGAAATTAGCACTTATAGCTGATTTAGTTACTGTATTTGATTCGGATGTTTATGCAAAGGAAGAAAAACTCATTTTCCCAACAGACGAAGGTGGGAAAGAGGGAACAGTGTTGTTCTATTCAGACACCTACGAACTCGTCGACGAAGCAACAGAATGGAGAAATAAGATTGAGGTAACGCGCACATACCAATGGAAAGACGGCGCTTTGTTACCCAGTTTTAATGCCCCTTTAGAAACGGAATAAAGCAGATTGATTCCGAAAAAAATTACTCCAAAAATACGATTGTGCCATTAAAGGCGTTAAGAATGTCGGCGTTGTTTTTTAAATCAGATTATGATTGGTCTGATATTTAAACGAATTGCGCCATTTTAACATTTCTTTATTGTTATATTTGCACGCATTTTTTCAAGGATGAAAAAGATAATTTTTGGGCTTGTATGTCTTATTTTTTCAACTTCCGCAACAGCACAAATCCATGAAATTGGGTTGGTGTTAGGCGGCAGTAATTACGTAGGCGAAATTGGTCCGACAACTTATTTTAATCCTAACAAATTAGCGGGCGGACTTGTTTACAAATGGAATAAGAGTCCGCGACATGCTTGGCGTGCTTCATTTATGCAGACAACCCTTTCAGCTAACGATAAAGATACAGATGTTCCATCGCGCCGCGATCGTGGACTTTCGTTTAGCACCACGGTTCAGGAGCTTTCGGCAGGTTTAGAGTTTAACTTTTTTCCTTTCGATTTGCATTCGCTTCGGCCGCAAGTAACTCCTTATGTGTACAGTGGTTTAAGTGCTGTTCGGTATGATAATCAGTATTTTGAAAACGGCGGTACAGAATTCGACAAGAAGAAATTCACTTTAGCGATTCCGATGGTGGTAGGTGTAAAGGCAAGTATAGCTCCTCGTTTGGTTCTTGCAGCCGAACTTGGTGCACGTTACAGTTATTCTGACAACTTGGACGCTTCAAATCCTGATTTGGAAAACGCGGTTAAATTTGGAAACATCAACAGCAACGACTGGTTTATGTTTTCGTTGTTGTCGTTAACCTATACTTTTGGAAATAATCCTTGTTTTTGCCCTGAATAAGTTATGAACGATACTAGTACGCGAACCTTTTCCAAACTTCCAGAGCACCTAGCCATTATCATGGACGGCAATGGGCGTTGGGCGAAAATGAAAGGTTTTTCGCGATCAATAGGGCATGAAAACGGCACCAAAACAGTTAAAACGGTTATCAAAGCCTGTGCTCGTATTGGTATTAAGAATTTAACTTTATACGCTTTTAGCACAGAGAATTGGAATCGTCCAGTTTTGGAAGTTAACCTCTTGATGAAGCTAATGATTAGGTCGCTGCGCAAAGAACTTAATACTTTTGTTGAGAATGATATCAAGTTGATGGCCATTGGTTCTATCGATATGCTTCCAACGGTAGCTAAACAAGAGCTGCTTCAAGTAATTGAAAAAACGGCAAATAACAAGCGAATGACGCTTACTTTGGCACTAAGTTACGGGTCGCGAGAAGAGATAACCCAAGCTGTTAAAAAAATTGCCGAGAAAGTTAAAAATAATATAATCAGCGAAAGCGATATTAACGATACAATTATAAATCAGCATCTTTACACGCGTTCATTACCCGATGTTGATTTACTAATCAGAACTAGTGGCGAACATCGAATAAGTAATTTTTTGCTGTGGCAGCTCGCTTACGCAGAATTGTACTTTACCGATGTACTGTGGCCCGATTTTAATGAAGAAAATTTATACGATGCTCTGGAGAGTTTCCAAAAACGAGAACGCCGATTTGGAAAAACCAGCGAACAACTAAAATAAACATTAGTGTTAAACAAGAATTTACTATTTGTCTCTTTTACCCTCTTTTTATTTGGAATTTTAAGTGGTTATGCACAACAGCGTGTTGACTATGATAACGGCACCACATATATATTAGCGGACGTAAGTATTACTGGAAAAACAACCTACAACGCCCAAGTCGTTACTACGTACGCCGGACTAGAAAAAGGTAAGCCAATTACGGTGCCTGGAGAACAACTAAGTACGGCAATTAAGAAACTTGGCAAACTGGGTTTGTTTAGCGAGATCGATTTTTATGTAGATAAAATTCAAAACGACTCGATTTGGTTAAGTCTAAACTTATTAGAACTTCCGAAATTAAACGAAGTTAAAATCAATGGCGTTAAGAAAAGTAAAGTTGAGGAACTTATCAAAGACAACTCGCTTACAAAAGGCAAGATTGTAAATGAAAATCTAATCACAACCACTCGAAATTACATCGAGAATAAGTACAAAAAAGACGGCTTTTATAAGGCAAAGGCCATTGTGCGAACGATACCCGACACTACAGCAGGAAACGCGGTAAATATGTTGATAAATATCGACAAAGGTGATAAGGTAAAAATCAGCAGAATTGATTTTGAAGGCAACGAAAAATTGTCGGATTCCAAGTTGCGAAAAGCGATGAAAAACACGAAAAAAATTAATCCGATTCGCGTTTTTAAGCGCTCTAAGTTCATAAAAGACAAGTACAACGAAGATTTAGAAGCGGTTGTGGAAGCTTATACTTCGAGAGGTTTCCGCGATGCTCGAATTATATCGGATACAGTTGCATATAGCGAAAAGAAAGATCGTTTGTCGATTAAAATTAAAGTGGAAGAAGGCCGTAAATATTACTTTGGAAACATTAAATTTTTGGGTAATTCTGTTTACACCGATCAGCAGCTCAACCGATTATTAGGAATTAAGAAGGGAGAAATTTACAACGGTGTTTTATTGGAAAAACGAATCACAGATCCCTCTAAACCCGACAACGAAGACATTACCAACTTGTATCAGAACAACGGCTATTTATTTTCGAATATTAATGCGGTTGAAACACGAACATACAATGATACGATAGACTTCGAAATTCGAATCGTAGAGGGACCTATGGCGTACTTCAACAAGATTTCGGTTGTTGGAAACGACAAAACGAACGACAAAGTTATTTATCGTGAACTGCGCACAAAACCTGGGCAGAAATACAGTAAAGACGCCATTGTAAGAACGATTCGCGAAATTGGTGCACTCGGATTTTTCGATCCTGAAGCGATAGATCCAAAGTTTAAAAATGTAGATCCAGCCGCAGGAACAGTTGATATCGAGTACAATCTGGTAGAAAAAGGATCAAGTCAAATCGAACTACAAGGAGGTTATGGTGGAGGCGGATTCATCGGAACGCTTGGTTTATCATTTAATAACTTCTCTGCTAAAAACATGTTTAAGAAAGATGCGTACACACCTTTGCCAATGGGCGACGGGCAGCGTGTATCGCTTCGTTTACAGGGAAGTAATTTCTTTCAAACGTACAGTTTATCGTTTTCAGAACCTTGGTTTGGCGGCAAGAAACCGGTTAGTTTCAATACGTCGTTATCGTATTCCAAGCAGTTTTTAAATGACTTTAGAACGAATAATGTTGACCGAAGCAGAAGCTTTAATATTATTACGCTTTCGGTAGGATTGGCGAAGCAACTTACAGTTCCAGATGACTCGTTTGTACTATCGCAGTCTTTAAGCTTTCAATATTACGACTTGAATAACTACAACACGGGTCTTTTTACGTTTGGTGACGGATCGTCTCGAAACTTCGCCTACTCTATTGGATTAACGCGTAACAACAAAGGATTTAACCCGATTTTCCCGACGTATGGTTCAGAGTTTAGTATTTCGGCCAAATTTACTCCGCCTTATTCTTTATTTAATGGAATTGACTACGCTGACTTACAAAACCAAGCCGAATACAAGCAGCGTTATACCGAGGAAACAGGAACTTTTGGACCCGACGGTGTGTTTATCGCGCCGGGAGATTTCATCAAGCAAGAAGATATATTAGTAAATGGTGTGGTTTTAGAAAATGCAACTATTCGTGCCGACGGTCCGAATGATGCAGCAGTAGATCAAGCCAAAGTAGATCAAAAGAAGTTCAATTGGCTTGAATATTACA
The DNA here is from genome assembly GCA_943371725.1 of Pseudanabaena sp. UWO311. GTDB lineage: Bacteria > Bacteroidota > Bacteroidia > Flavobacteriales > Flavobacteriaceae > Flavobacterium. The sequence goes on from CALRVY020000106.1 coordinate 4,227, forward strand.
AAATTAAAATGCGTGCTGATTGGTTTACCAAAATTTATGGTAATTTAGTCTTGCGTTCTTTGGCTGAATTCGGTTTTCTTGGAAACTACAACAGTGCTCGTGGTAATGTTCCTTTTGAACGATTTTTCCTTGGTGGAGACGGTTTAGCGAATTTTATGCTCGACGGTCGTGAGGTTATTCAATTACGTGGATATCCGAACCAATCGCTAACGCCAATTGTAAATGGAAGTCAAGACGGTGCAACAATTTATAATAAATTTTCGTTAGAATTGCGTTACCCATTGACCTTGAAAGGAGCTGCATCAATTTATGCTCTTACTTTCTTAGAGGCAGGTGCGGGATACGGCGGTTTTCAGGATTACAACCCGTTTGTTTTGCAGCGTTCAGCAGGATTTGGTATTCGAGTTTTCATGCCTGCATTTGGTTTGTTAGGAATCGATTTTGGACACGGATTCGATCCAATACCGGGAAGAACACAGCCAAACGGTTGGGAAACCCATTTCATTATTGGGCAGCAATTTTAGGTTTGGCACGATATTTTCTTAAAGTAGTTTAGATTATGAAGAAACTGATTTTTATTTTAATAGCAACTGTCGCAACAATAAGTGCGCAGGCACAATCTGGTCGAGGCGTAAGAATCGGTTACATTGATATGAATTACATTCTTGAGAATGTTCCCGACTACATCGAGGCAAAAAATCAGCTCGAACTCAAAGCTCAAAAGTGGAAGCAAGAAATTGAGGCGAAAAAAAATGAAATCGCTAAACTTAAAGAAGATTTAGCAAAAGAGCGTGTCTTACTCACTAAACAACTTATAGAAGAAAAAGAAGAAGAAATTACGTATCAAGAACAAGAACTAGCAGGTATTCAATTGAAACGTTTTGGTCCGGAAGGCGATTATTTTGTACAAAAAACGCTGTTGGTTAAACCTGTTCAAGACCAAGTTTTTACAGCGATTCAGGATATAGCAGAACAGAAGAAGTACGATTTTATCTTCGACAAATCATCGGATTTAACTATGATTTTCTCGGCGAAAAGATTCGACATTAGCGAGCAAGTAATTCGAACAATAGCTCGTTCTTCAAAACGGACGCAGAAAAGCAAGAAAGAGATCCAAGAGGAAGAGAAAAAAGAATACGAAGAAAATTTAGAGGACGAAAATCCGGCATTAGCTGAACGCAGAAAAAGAATCGAAGCAAAAAAGGCGGAGCGTGACAAGCTGATTGAAGAACGAAAAGCAGCGGCACAAGCGAAAAAAGATGAAGCGGCTGCCAAACGACAAGCAGCGGTAGCGGCACGTAACAATCCGAAAGCTGAAAAAAGTCCGACGGCTCAAGATGCTAAACCGGATGAGAAACCAGGGAAGCAACCCGCGAACGCAAAACCAGCTAAAGAATCGAACACTGCTAACGACTCTACCTATGCTGCTAAGCCGACGAACAAGCCAATCAATCGTGACTCTATTGCTGCTGTAAGAGAAGCACAGCGTAAAGCAAAATTGGCTGAAAGAGAGGCGGCTATTGCTAAAAGAAAGCAGGAAATAGAAGATAAGAAAGCACAAGCTGCAGCCAATCGTCAGAATGGAAAAAAACCAACAACAGGAAATACAGAAGGAACAAAACCAGAAGAACAAGGTGCAGGAACACCTAAAAACAATAATTAATACCTATCTAAATTTAATTTTAAAATGAAGAAACAATTCAAAAATTTACTCATCATCGCCGTACTAGTTTTGGGTGTAACCATCAATGCTAACGCTCAAGCTAAATCTGCACATATTGATATAGCAGAGCTTATGACCAAGATGCCCGCATATATCGATGCACAAAAACAACTGGAGAAATTAGGTCAACAGTACGATAATGATTTCAAAGTTATGCTCGACGAGTATCAAGCGCGTCTCAAAAAGTACGAACAAGAAGCTGAAACGGTTTCGGGTAAAATAAACGAAGAGCGCGGTAAAGAACTCCAAGATATGGAAAAAAGAATTCGTGATTTCCGTGAAACAGCACAAAAAGAACTCAGTACAAAAGAAGGTGATTTGATGAAGCCTCTTGAGGAGAAAGTTAAAGCTGCTATTCAAAAAGTAGGTAAAGCTAAAGGATATCAGTACGTATTCAACAGTGCTGGTTTATTGCTTGCTGATGGTCCGGATTTGACTCCAGATGTTAAAAAAGAACTTGGATTCTAGTAAATAGTATAGACAGATTAAAACTGCCCGATTATCGTCGGGCAGTTTTTTTTTACATTTGTTTTATGAGTAAAGATGCAATCGGTTTATTTGATTCCGGAGTTGGCGGTACATCGATTTGGAAGGAAATTCACAAACTACTTCCTTTTGAGAACACTATATACCTTGCCGATAGTGCAAACGCGCCGTACGGACAAAAGTCGAAATCAGAGATTATCAGACTTTCCGAAAAAAACACCGAATTTCTGCTCGACCACAAAGTAAAGTTGATCGTAGTGGCTTGTAATACGGCTACAACTAATGCCATAAAGGAGTTGCGCGCCAAATACAACATTCCGTTTATAGGAATTGAGCCAGCAATAAAACCCGCGGCCCTAAATACGCAAACACAAACTATTGGCATTCTTGCCACTAAAGGAACCTTAAATAGCGAATTATTTAGTAAAGCTGTTCATAGCCATACTAACGTTAAAATCATAGAGCAAATTGGTCATAATTTAGTTCCACTGATCGAAAACGGACTTATCAATAGCTCAGAAATGCGGGAACTACTCGAAATCTATTTACAACCGATGATTGCGCAGAACATTGATTATCTGGTTTTGGGATGCAGTCATTATCCCTATTTAATTCCTATTATCAAAGAAATACTTCCCAAGCGCATAAAAATTATCGATTCGGGTGAAGCAGTTGCTAAGCAAACTAGGAATATTCTAGAACAGCACGATCTTTTGGCATCTGCGCAGATACCGAAATTGACGTTCTATACCAATAAAAGTAGGGCAGTTTTAGAAAGTTTATTGCAAACACCTGAAGCTATCGTTATCGAAAAAGATTTTTAGTTCTTTTTTTGGCAACGAACGTTTAAACAAACCTGAGTTCGATTAAAAATCTTTGTCAGATCGCTTGAAATTATGAAATTATGAAATCTGATAGCAATGAAAAGGAACAACTCCCACGCTAAACAGATAAACGGCTGCCTACTTCGTTAGATTTTTTTGCGATACCACAGAATCACAATAAAAATTCGCATTTTAATAAACCTTTTATCTGTTTTCTGACCGCAATTTTTAAATTGAACTCAGGTTACAAAGATTTAACTCGCGCGAACGGGTGAAGCGGCATCCTTTTGGGCGTTACGGTATTTCCACTACTATTTTGCCCAAAAGATACAGCGGAACACGTGACGGCGTGAACATCTTTTGCGAAGCGACGGCTCGTTTGCCGGCGCGCCCCAAAAACGAAAAAACTGGCTTTGTACCTATAGAAAATTTAAAACAGTCTCTTTTTTCTTTGTCTTAATTTTAAAATCCAATTGGTATTATTTGGTGAACCAAGAACTATACATCGTATAGTTATCGGCGATGCGTTGGATTTCCCCGGAGAAAGCGGAAGTATCCAATTGTTTAACGGGTTTTGCGGGAACACCTGCGTAGATCCAGCCCGATTCCAAGGTAGCATGTTGTGTAACCACAGCACCTGCTGCAATGATGCAATTTGAGTGCACTTCACAACCGTCCATTACGATAGCTCCCATACCTATCAGCACATCATCGTGGATGATGCAACCGTGAACGATGGCATTGTGACCAATTGACACGCGATTTCCGATAGACGTAGCATGTTTTTGGTAGGTAGCATGAATTACAGCACCGTCTTGAATGTTGACCTGCTCTCCGATACGAATGCTATTAACATCGCCGCGTACTACAGCGTTGAACCAAACGCTACAATTTTCTCCCAATTGGACGTCGCCGATTACACAAGCGGTTGGCGCCATAAAGCAACTCTCGGGAATTAGAGGTGTGAAACCACGAACTTCAATAACCATAATAGATTGAATAAAAAAATCCCGACCTCTAAGGATCGGGATTGAATTAATAACTAAACATTTCTAGTTGATCGCAGGACAGTTACAGTCGAACTTCTCGCGCTCGCAGAATAGGTCGATACCCAAAGTAATTTGGTGGAAACCGCCGTTGGTAAACTGTACGTCGCCTAGCAAATGTGAATAGGTATATGAAAACATAAATTGCTTGTAGTTTACACCCAGAATTGGCGTAATAGATTGTAAACGTTGTGTGTTTACGGTTCCATTTTGTTCAAACTGTGCGGCATCGAAAGATCTTCTGTATGAAAGAGCTGCCCAAAGTTTTCCGAAGCTTACATTTCTGTATGCTTTGAAGTTAAAGTCGATGGTTTTTTCTTTGGTTTCGTCCACTAGTTGAAATAACACAGATGGTTCCATCAATAAACGATCAGCATCTCCGAACACATAACCTGCACTAAATAAAAACTTGCGCAAATTTGAAGATTCGATATCGGTGTACAGATCTCGGCCGCTGGTTACCAGATTTTTCACGGTTAAGTGAGAATAAAAATCTAGGTAATTGTAGCTAGCACCAACATCAACATTAAAATAGGAATCACGTTGGATAACTCCGCCTACCACTGGATCAAAATCGACGAATTCGGTTTCGTCTAATTGTGCTTGCACCAATCCGACATTCATACCAAACGAAAGTTGGTTTAAGTCGACCTCACTACGCGAGAACATGATGTGATGCGCATAGGTAAGCTGAACGCCTCGCCATGAGTGGTACCCATTTCGGTCGTTAAATACGATAATACCTCCTCCCGATTGCTCGCCTAATCTGCCATTAAAGCTTGCTGTTTGTAGAGCTGGAGCGTCTTCAACACCAAACCATTGTTGGCGGGCTGTAACGCGCACCTTTGCGCAGTTTGCAGCGCCTGCCATTGATGGGTGAATCAAGTAATAATTATCTGATAAATAATCAGAATAAACTGGAATACCTTCTTGTGAAAATGAGATTTGGGTTATTAAAAACAACAGCGCCAGGTACCTCTTTTTAAAATTCATTGTTAACGTTTTAATGCAAAGTGCGATTTAAATTCTTTTGTGACTCCGCCTTCAGTATACTGAATAGTGAACCAATAATCATCAGATGTCATCGGATCACCATTGAAAGTTCCGTCCCAACCTTGTCCGGTGGTACTTATTTGTTTCAATAATTTCCCGAAGCGGTCAAATATAAAGATTTTTGCTTGCAATTGATTAGCTAAAGTGGAAATATTCCAAGTGTCGTTGTATCCATCGCCGTTTGGTGTGAAAAACTTCGGATAATCGATTACTGTAATGGTCGTTGATTCTTCGCCACAGGCACGTAAATCGCGAGCATAAATCGTATGTGTACCGGAATTGTCTTGATTTAAGATGGTACGAATGCCGGTGAATACATTGCTGGTTTGCCACGGCCCGTCGTTCAAACGATATTCGTATTCTCCCGGTGGATCTACGGTAACGGTTACGGTAGCGTTATCGGCAAAGAAAGTCGTATTTACCGTTGCAGTAACTGTTGTTGGTGGAACCGACGCGGTAATTTGTGCGGTTGCAGCTCGGAAACATTGCGTAGCTACATCGGTTACTTCTACACGATACAAGCCAACTACTTCGGCATCGATTGAAGCCAGGTTATTGAATTGTGGTTGGAGTACATCGTCGATAAACCATGCGAAATCGTAGGTGCCGTCGTTTGGCAGTCCGGTATCGAGCACATACGGCTCGGTAGCGATTGCGGTATTTGCAGCCAAACAAATGTAACCGTCTTGATCTAATCGTGGTTGCGGAATATTTGTCACTACAACGGT
>CALRVY020000107.1:0-10052 GCA_943371725.1 Pseudanabaena sp. UWO311
ATTTGTGCGGAAGTTACCTTTGCACATTTTTTTGCCAAAGAACAAGCTCCATAACTTAATGAAAAATGTAACTTTGAACGACACAAAATTTATATGGTTAAAGAGCAACAAATAGAGGATTTTTTAATAGCTAGATTAACGGATCTGAAATACACTCACAGGAAAGACATCAAGGACAAAGCTTCGCTAGTGAGGAATTTTCGCGATAAGTTTCAAGCGCTTAATCGTGTGAACTTAACAGATGCTGAATTTGAAAGATTGTATAAAGAAATAATCAATCCAGACGTTTTTGCATCTTCAAAACGATTGAGAGAAATAAATACTTTTACACGTGAAGACGGTAAGCCGTTGCATTACACTTTGGTAAATATCAAAGAATGGTGTAAAAATGAATTTGAAGTAATCAATCAATTACGAATAAATACCAGCAACAGTCATCACAGATACGACGTCATTTTGCTGATAAATGGAATTCCTGTTGTTCAATTTGAACTAAAAGGTTTGGAAGTCAGCCCACGAAAAGCCATGCAACAAATAGTGGATTACAAAAGCGATACAGGAAATGGCTACACTAATTCATTACTTTGTTTCATGCAATTGTTTGTCGTGAGCAACCTTTCGAACACCTATTATTTTGCGAATAACAATGCTGCACATTTCAGTTTTAATGCAGATGAACAGTTTTTGCCGATTTATCAATTTGCCAGTGAGACCAATAAGAAGATTACTCATTTAGGCGACTTTTCAGAAAAGTTTTTGAGCAAATGCACGCTTAGCCAAATGATTAGCAAATACATGGTATTGGTCGCAAGTGAGCAAAAGCTACTTGTAATGCGAACTTATCAGATTTATGCAGTACAAGCAATTGTTAATTCTATTCAAGAACACAAAGGCAACGGTTACATTTGGCATACAACAGGAAGCGGAAAAACACTCACTTCTTTCAAAGCATCTACCTTGCTTAAAGACAATCCGAATATTGAAAAATGTTTGTTTGTGGTTGATCGCAAAGACTTGGATCGACAAACCCGCGAGGAGTTCAACAAATTTCAGGAAGGTTGCGTTGAGGAAAACACCAATACCGAGACTTTGGTAAGGCGAATGCTTTCAGAAGATTATGCCAACAAAGTAATTGTTACGACCATTCAAAAATTAGGTTTGGCATTAGATCCGACCAACAAAAACAACTATAAAGAACGCTTACAACCATTAAGCGATAAACGCATTGTTTTCATTTTTGACGAATGCCATCGTTCACAGTTCGGAGAAAATCATAAGGCGATTAAAGCGTTTTTTCCAAAAGCACAATTATTCGGATTTACTGGAACACCAATTTTTGAAGACAATGCAACTTACAAGCAAATTGACGGAACACTTGGTTCGTATGTAACAACCAAAGATATTTTCCAAAATCCACTACATAACTATACAATCACCGATGCCATTGAAGACAAAAACGTACTGCGTTTTCACATTGATTACTTCAAGCCTGAAAAGAATATAACCGTTGGAAGCACGGAACACAAAAAAGCGGTGGTACATGCAATTTTAAGAAAACATAATGCTGCAACGCATAGTAAGCGTTTCAATGCTTTATTAGCAACAGCGTCAATTAATGATGCCATTGAATACTACGAACTATTTAAAGAAATTCAAGAAAACAAAGCTTCTGTGAACGAAAACTTTGTTCCTCTAAATATCGCTTGTGTTTTTTCTCCACCAGCCGAAGGAAATAAAGATGTGCAGCAATTGCAGGAGGATTTACAACAAGAGCAAGTTGACAATAAGGTTGAACCTGAAAAAAAGAAAAAAGCGCTTGAAGTCATTATGAGTGATTACAACAAACAATATGGTTCCAACCATAAAATCACTGAGTTTGACTTGTATTACCAAGATGTTCAACAACGAATAAAATTCCATAAGTTCAGCAATGCCGATTATCCACGTAAAAACAAAATTGATTTGGTGATTGTGGTGGACATGCTGCTGACAGGCTTTGACAGCAAATACTTGAACACGTTGTATGTAGATAAGAACCTGAAATTCCACGGCTTGATTCAGGCATTTAGCCGAACCAACCGCACCCTGCATTCAACGGGTACAGAGAAGACGATAAAACCACATGGAAATATTTTAGACTTCCGCCAACAGCAAGCCGAAGTTGACCAAGCTATCGCATTGTTTAGTGGTGAATACAAAGGTCAAGCCAAAGAAATTTGGTTGGTTGACCCTGCTCCGAAAGTGATTGAAAAATATCAGGAAGCCGTGAAAGCAATGGAAAAGTGGATGCAAGACAAAAACATGGTTGCAGAACCGCAAGAAGTGTACAACATCAAAGGCGATGCTGCCCGTGTGGAGTTCATCAACCGCTTTAAAGAAGTGCAACGCCTGAAAACACAACTTGACCAATACACGGATTTAAACGAAGAACAGAAAGCCAAAATTGACGAATTAATACCTGAGGAGCAATTGCGTTCGTTCCGCAGTTCGTACTTAGAAATTGCCAAGCAACTCAAAGAAGTTCAGCAAAAAGAAGGTGATAAAGCTCCTGAAAACATTCAGCAATTGGATTTTGAATTTGTGCTGTTTGCTTCTTCGGTCGTGGATTATGATTACATCATGAACCTGATTGCCAAATACACCCAAGGCACACCGAAAAAGCTGAAACTGACTCGAGACCAACTCATTGGTGTATTAAGCAGCAGTGCTAACCTGATGGAAGAACGGGAAGATATTATTGACTACATTAAAACTTTAGAAGTTGGCAGGGCACTAAACGAACATGAAATTAAAGACGGCTATCAACAATTTAAAGATGAAAAAATTGCTAAACGATTAGCGGAAATAGCCAAAAACAATGGCTTGGAGATTGCGGCATTGCAGCAATTTATCGATGCCATCATTAGCCGAATGATTTTTGATGCCGATAAACTAAGTGAACTTTTTGAGCCTTTAGATTTAGGTTGGAAAGAACGTACCAAAAGAGAATTGGCATTGATGGATGAACTAACACCTGTTTTAAAAAAGAAAGCCGAGGGGCGTGAAATATCAGGATTGAAAGCGTATGAGTAACATTGAATTTCAAAGCGAACAGCTATATAGTGATGTTTGCCAAATAATTGAGGGTACACGCTTTAAAATTGCCACTACGGTAAATGCGGAGGTATGCTCAATGAATTGGCACATAGGCAAACGCATTAAGGAAGATGTGCTTTATAATCAAAGGGCAGAATACGGCAAAGAAATTATTAAAAACTTAGCCAATCAATTAACCGAAAAATACGGAAAAGGTTGGAGTTTTTATAAGCTTCAACATTGTGTACGCAGTGCGTACACTTTTACAGAAGAAGAAATTGTATATGCAGTACGTACACAACTGACTTGGACTCATTTACGCTCCTTGATGGGGATAGAGAATGAACTAAAAAGAAATTTTTATCTTGAAATGGCTCGTATAGAGCATTGGGACACCCGCACCTTAGATCAAAAAATAGACAGTTTACTTTTTGAAAGAACTGCATTGAGCCGCAAACCGGAGGCGTTGATTAAGCAAGAATTACAAAATATTCAAGCCACCAATACGCTTTCTCCCGATGTAGTTTTTAGAAGTAGTTATTTTTTAGATGCTCTGGGCTTGGCAGATACTTATTCCGAAAAAGATTTGGAAAATGCTATTTTATTCAATTTACAATCGTTTATCAAAGAAATGGGCAACGATTTTGCTTTTTTAGACCGCCAAAAAAGAATTACTATAGATGCCATTGATTATAAAATAGACTTACTGTTTTTTCATAGAGGTTTGAGGCGATTGGTAGCCATTGATTTAAAACTTGGGAAATTCAAGCCCGAACACGAAGGGCAAATGCTACTCTACCTGCGGTATCTGAACAAAAACGAACGTAAGGAAGGAGAAGAGTCTCCAATAGGTTTAATTCTTTGCAGCGAGGGCAATACCGAACACATCGAATACCTGATGCTCGAAGATTCTGACATTAAAGTAGCCCAATATTATACCCAATTGCCCGACAAAAAAGTATTGAGCGAAAAACTACACAAAGCCATTGCCATCGCAAAAGAAAATCAACAATCCAAAAAATGAGTAAGAACAACGAAAATATTTTGGTCCCAAAGTGCCGCTTTCCCGAATTTGCAAATCATGGAAACTGGCAAGAAAACTCATTTAGCCAATTGTTCGAATTTGGAAATGGTAAGGATTACAAACATCTTTTAAATGGTGATATTCCTGTTTATGGCACTGGAGGCAAAATGCTTTCAGTTAATGACTATTTATATAACGGAGAGAGTGTTTGCATAGGCAGAAAAGGAACAATAGATAACCCATTGTTTTTAACTGGGAAATTCTGGACTGTTGACACACTTTTTTATACTCACTCTTTTGTAAACTGTATACCTAAATTTATTTACTACATTTTTCAAAATATCAATTGGTATGACTACAATGAGGCAGGAGGTGTTCCGAGTTTATCAAAAACCACAATTAAAAAAATCAAAACTTTAATACCTCCAAAAATAGAAGAACAACAAAAAATCGCTGCTTGTCTTTCGTCTTTAGATGAAGTCATCAGAGCCGAGAGCCAAAAACTGGAGGTGCTGAAAGAGCACAAAAAGGGCTTACTGCAAAATCTGTTGCCGCAAGAAGGTGAAACCGTTCCAAAATTTAGGTTTAAGGAATTTGTGGATAGTGGGGAGTGGGAACAAAAGAGTTTTGAGGAATTGTTTGAAATAGGAAATGGAAGAGATTATAAACATTTAGAAAACGGAAATATTCCAGTATATGGCTCTGGCGGATATATGCTTTCCGTAAATGAATTTCTCTATGATGGAGAAAGTGTCTGTATTGGAAGAAAGGGCACTATTGACAAACCTATTTTTTTGACAGGAAAGTTTTGGACAGTTGATACCCTATTTTATACTCATTCTTTCAAAGAGTGCCTACCAAAATATATCTTTTATGTTTTTCAAAACATTAATTGGAGAAATCACAATGAAGCAGGTGGTGTTCCAAGTTTATCAAAAGCGAATATTTATAAAATTGAAATTCACATTCCTAAACCCAAAGAACAAGATAAAATTGCTGATACCCTTACATCAGTTGATGCTTTGATAAACGCACAAAATCAAAAATTGAAAGCTCTGCAACTCCACAAGAAAGGATTATTGCAAGGGTTGTTTCCTAATGTAAATGAAGTAACAGCATGAGTAATCAAAAAATATCTATCCGTTTTTTTGATGACCGTGAAGTGCGAGCTGTTTGGGATGATGAACATGCCAAGTGGTGGTTTAGTGTATTGGATATTGTTGCCGTGCTTACCGACCAAAACGACTATAATAAAACCCGAAACTATTGGAAATACCTGAAAGCCAAACTTAAAAAAGAAGACAATCAGCTGGTTAGTGCCACTACCCAACTGAAATTAACAGCGGCAGACGGCAAAAAGTATAAATCTGACATGCTTGACTATAATGGGATTATTGCCCTTGGTAAAACATTTCCCGGAACAAAGGCGAATCGGTTTATTGAGTGGTTTACCTTCAGTGATGAAACTATTGATGGGAAAAGTAAAACCAAAGCGTATGCCTTATTCGATAGTTCTTTTATCAACAGTATAGAAGTAGGCACATCTAAAGGCTTACAGCAAATTCACGGGTATTTATTTGGCGGATTATATGACTTTGCAGGGCAAATAAGACAGAAAAATATTTCAAAAGGTGGATTTCAATTTGCTGTTTCACGCTTCCTTGGAGAAACCCTGAAGCAAATAGATGAAATGCCTGAAAACACTTTTGATGAAATTGTAGCCAAATATGTAGAAATGAATTTAGCCCATCCATTTATGGAAGGCAATGGCAGAAGCACCCGAATTTGGTTAGACTTGATAATGAAAAAACGCCTGAAAAAGTGTGTGGATTGGAGTAAAATAGGGAAAGCTGAATATATGAATGCAATGGTAAAAAGTCCTGTAAACAGTAGTGAATTAAAAAAACTACTTAAAAACGCTTTAACCACAGAAATTGAAAGTAGAGAAATGTTTATGAAAGGAATTGACTACTCCTATTACTACGAAGAAAATTAAAAAGCATGACAGAAAACAATCAAACACAATTAGGAAATACACTCTGGAAAATCGCAGATGAATTGCGTGGAGCAATGAATGCTGACCAGTTTCGCGATTACATGCTTTCATTTCTGTTTTTACGCTATCTAAGCGACAATTACGAAACAGCAGCAAAAAAGGAATTAGGAAAAGATTACCCTATACTACAAGACAACGACAAACGAACGCCGCTTGCTGTTTGGTATGAACAAAACAAAGAAGATGTTTCAGAGTTTGAAAAGCAAATGCGGAGAAAAGTTCACTATGTAATTGAACCCTCTCATTTATGGAACAGCATAGCCGAATTGGCGAAAACTCAAAGCAAAGAATTGCTTCTCACCTTGCAAGAAGGTTTTAAATACATCGAAAACGAATCTTTTGAAAGCACCTTTCAAGGATTGTTTTCTGAAATCAATTTAGATTCAGATAAACTCGGAAAGAACTACGAAGAACGAAACAAAAAACTCTGCAACATCATTCAGACCATTGCAGAAGGCATAAAAGCATTTGACAAAGGACAAAGTGTCGACTACTTGGGCGATGCGTATGAATTTTTGATAGGCAAGTTTGCAGCAGGTTCAGGACAGAAAGCAGGAGAATTTTACACACCGCAACGAATTTCAGATATTTTATCAGGTATTGTAATACTTGACAGTCAAGATCCTAGCAAAGGCGAAAAGAAAAAAATTGAACGCGTATTGGATTTTACAAGTGGTTCGGGTTCATTGTTGTTAAACGTTCGAAAAAAAATGACAGATGCCGGAGGAACGATCGGCAAAATTTTCGGACAAGAAAAGAACATCACGACATACAACTTAGCCCGAATGAACATGCTGTTGCATGGAGTTAAGGACACGGAGTTCCAAATTCATCACGGAGACACTTTAGTGAACGATTGGGATATTTTAAACGAAATAAACCCATCCAAGAAATTAGAATTTGATGCCATTGTAGCCAATCCGCCGTTTAGCTACCGCTGGGAGCCAACAGAAGCAATGGGAGAAGATTTCCGTTTTAAGAGTTATGGTCTTGCCCCAAAGTCGGCTGCCGACTTTGCTTTTCTATTACATGGTTTTCATTTTCTGAGTAAAGAGGGAACAATGGCAATCATTTTGCCTCACGGCGTTTTATTCAGAAGTGGATCCGAAGAACGAATCAGAAGAAAACTATTAGAAGACGGAAACATTGATACGGTAATCGGACTTCCAGCAAACTTGTTTTTCTCAACAGGTATTCCTGTCTGTATTTTGGTATTAAAAAAGTGCAAAAAATTTGATGATGTTTTGTTTATTAATGCGGTTAACCACTTTGAAAAAGGGAAACGTCAGAATAACTTACTGCCAGAAAACATCGACAAAATTGTTGAAACTTATAGAGACCGAACGGAAGAAACTCGGTATTCCCGCAGAGTATCTATGGACGAAATCATTAAGAATGATTTCAACTTAAATATCTCACGATATGTAAGTACTTCGGAAGACGAAGCGATAATCGACTTGCACGAAGTAAACAAAAAGCTTGTAGCTCTTGATGAAGACATTGAAAAAGCAAGAGAGACACATAATAAATTTTTAAAAGAGTTAGGCCTTCCGCCAATATAAAAATGGAGTTCCCAGTGAATAGTACAAGTAGATTGCCAGAAAGTGTTATTTAGCGCAGACAGGAATGTTTTCAACGATTTAAGATAAGCCAATACGAACCTTTCTATAATGAAAGTTAGTCCGTTCTAAAACTACAGCTATCAGCTCTAATTAGATGCCTTATTGAAATACTATTGAATATTTGGGGACTTGGGAAATAATGTTTCTAAACCCGTCGAATTCGACGGGTTTAGGATGCAAGCAGGGTTAAACGCTTTTACAGTTTCTTCCAGAAAATAGCTTGACGCGATCAACTTCCCCCGCTCCCCACCCGCTCCCGACTTTGAGGTTACCTTGAAAGTACGCTGCACCAACAATTCCAAGTGCATAACGCAAGACGGCAACAAACAACAGAACCGCTTCTGCAACGAAGCGGTTTTTTTTGCCAGTACGTTTGCAACAAAAAACGGAGGTAAAAGGGTAAAGCGACTTTTATTAGTACAGAGAACCAACTAAGTTAGTACAAAGAACCAATCAAGTTAGCACAAAGAACCAACTAAGTTAGTATAAAGAACTAACTAAGTTAGTATAAAGAACCAACTAAGTTAGTATAAAAAACCAATTAAGTTAGTACAAAGAACCAACTATATTAGTACAAAGAACCAACTATATTAGTACAATCTACCTAATAAATATGTATAAAGTACTAACTTATATAGTACAGAGTACTAATAAAATGACGAAAAAATCAAATATTTTAACAAATTGCGCCTTTTTAATTACGGTCGGTTCTTTTAAATTTGACAACAAAGCAGCTCATTATGGAAAGAAACGCACAAAAGTACCGTCAGACGCAAACCGGCGATGCGCCCGATCTGGGTAACTTCATTCATTGGCACATCAACCAAAACGGCATAAAAAAGAAAGTGCTGTCTGAGCAACTTCGGGTTTTACCCACAACAGTAAACAAGTATTTTAAGCAGGAGTCGCTGCAATTCACTATCCTTTGGCGCATTTCGAAAGCCTTGCAGCACAATTTCCTGATGGAACTCGGCGAAAAGTGGCTCAAAATTCCGTACCAAACCCAAAAGGAAATCGACCTCCAAAACCAACTCGACCAAAAAACCACCGAAATTAATTTGCTTAAAGCGCAGTTGCAGGTTTTTAGGGAGATACATGGGGTGAAAAATTCTTGACACGTGGACAACAGCTAGCCTAGAAGCATTGATGTAACATTAATTTTAAAGCTATCGAAAGTTTTTTTCGTCAATTTTGAATGTTAGTTCGCTGATCTATTTTGTTTCATTATGTTTGCATAATAGAAAAACCTCCTTTCGGAGGTTTCTCAAAATTAATACCTGAAAACAATCAGGATAACGATTTCGACTAAAAGTTTGAGACCCTTGAGTGTCGAAATCAATTCATATTGAGGCCTTCGACTTTCTTGGTCTGTGGGCCTCTTTCTATTGGCGCTCATACTTACAAAGATTAGTTATTTAACTCTTCGATAAAAGCGTTAGTTTTCAACAAACACCCCTAGTTATCCACAATATTTTTCATGCTAAAATATATCAATTTATTGATTTTAAGACACTTAAATTTTTTACGAAAAAATTTTCGTCAAAAAAATTATTTATAAAGATTCTGCAAATCATATTATTTTTAGAGTGACTTGCCTCTTTTAAGTTGCAAAAATTAGCAAACGAGGTTACTAAAAAGTTTAGCAAAAGACTTTAAATTCAAAAACTGAAGAAAAGTACACATGTACATTATCTTCTTCTTCTTTTGTGTCACATTGTGCTCCAGTATTAAGCCCGTGCTCCCCAAACTCTCCCGACTTTGAGGTTAACAAATTGTCGCAGTAAATCAAAACACGACAACATCAACCGTTCCTTAATTACAAGATGCAGATTTTTCAGGCGGTTTGATACGTTCTGTGTTTTCCTCAACAGCCAAATATTCCACAAAATTCTGTGAGCTTCAGCGTTTTCTGTGCGCTTTTTTTAGTATTAAGATTAGAGTATTAAGTATTAAGACTTTGCGACGTTCACCCTTTTACGTTTCATGTTCTCGGCTCAACCCACATTTCGTCGGTGCCTGAGCCTGTCGAAGGCAGCCTATAGTTGGCAGCTCAGAATACATTCTGTGAAAATTTCGGGTTCTTTGTGCTTCGTCGTCTCCGTGGTTTAGCAACAGACAAAAGAGAACGGTATGCGAATTCCCATTTCTACAACGACAGACAAAAAATAATACGACATTTCAAATGCAGCGGTGCTACTTTTTGTCTAAACCTTTTCAGACAACCAATAGCGTCCTAAACGTTTAAAAAAAAGAAAGAAAAAGAGGGTAATTTTTG
>CALRVY020000108.1:0-9903 GCA_943371725.1 Pseudanabaena sp. UWO311
GTTAAAGTTAACGTTCCAATTAAATGAATCACCTCGAACGACATCTGCATTAATCGAAAATTCAATACCTTTTGTTGAAAAGCTACCAATGTTCGCTGGACCTTGGTTTCCAAAGTTTGAACCATCGGCAAAAGGAGTTTCTGCGAAGAACAAGTCTTCGGTTAATTTATAAAATACGTCAACCGCTCCATTAATTCTATTTCCAAAGAAACCGTAATCGATACCTGCATTGTAAGTGGTCGTTGTTTCCCACTTCAAATCTGGGTTATACGATTGTGGAACTCCAACTTGGAAATTCGTCCCTCCAATGTTGTACTGCGAATTTGTAAAACCAACGTTGTAGCGAGCAAGGTAGAAATCGCCGGCGTTGATATCCTGTTGACCAGACGTACCGTATCCTAATCTTAATTTCAAATCAGAAACTGTATTTGAATCTTTAAAGAAATCTTCTTTCATCTTCCAGGCAAAAGCTGCTGCTGGGAAGAAACCCCAACGATTATCCTCAGAAAAACGCGAAGTACCATCGCGACGGAAAGAAGCGGTAAAAATATACTTGTCGTTGAATGTGAAATTAGCACGTCCAAAATATCCTACTAAAACGACATCTGGGTCGGCAAAGTTAACTGGCACTCTGTTTGCGGTCAGGTCAAACATGTTTCCCGAATTATAACCGTCGTAGGTAAATACTTGATAAGAGTAACCAGCTGTAGCATCGATGTTTACTTTTCCAAAAGTTTTGTTGTATGCTAAATAACCGTCAAGTAATTTATTGGTTCTTCGTTGTGAAACATAAGTTGAGCGACCAATGAATCTAGACGCATTAGCTGGATCTAAATCCGTTGTCGCTACACCAAAAACATCTCTAAACAATCTTCTAACACTAAATGCTTGGTCATATCCTAAGTTAACAACCGCACGTAGTTCAGGTAAAAAGTGAAACTTATAATCGAATTCCAAATTACCAAACACGCGGTCCTGGCGACCTTGATCATCGGTTTGTAGCAATTGCGCAACAGGATTTCTTGGCGATTGTGGGGCTGGTAAAATAACTCCATCAGGGGTTGGCAATTGTTGATACTCAAAGAAGCCGCTAAATGCGCTTGGCCCGAAACGAACCGGTTTTGTTGGATCAAATCGAATAGCAGTTCCTTCCACATTATCTGCAAATCGGTTTTTTTCTACAACATAATTTGCAGAAAAATTAATTTTTAAATGTTCTTTAAACAAGCGTGGGTTAAGCGCAACAGAGGTAGCTGTTCTTTGGAAGGTGTTGGTTAATCGCAAGCCTTCTTGGAATGTATTATTCAAAGTAAGCTTAGCAGGAAGCACGTTGAAAAGATTCCCACGAATAGACAAGTTATTATCAATAAAGTCGGTTCTTCTGTATATTTCATCTTGCCAATTGGTGTCAGAGATGATACGACCTTCGATTTGCGGCGTTGTTGGATCATCAAAAGTACCAGGTGCAGCATTTGGATCTGGAACACCAAGTCTGTTTGTGATATAAGCCGAAGGATTTGAAGGATTAAACGCAGGACTTACCGATTGAAGAAAAGAGGTAAACTGGCTAGCGTTCATCACGTCAATTTGATTCATTTGAGAACCACTACCGTATTGGAAATTGTAATCTACTGAAAGTTTTTTAGAACCTCTTTTGGTATTGATGATGATAACCCCGTTTGCTGCTCGCGATCCATAGATTGCAGTAGCGGAAGCATCTTTCAAAATGTTAAAACTTTCAATATCATTAGGGTTTAACGAAGCCAAAACTGAAGTAGAACCATCGTTACTGCTATTTGTTATTGGCAAACCATCAATTACGATAAGTGGATCATTCGAAGCTGATAAAGACGAACCACCACGAATTCTGATTTGAGCACCAGAACCAGGAGCTCCACCACCCAAATTAACAGTCACACCCGCAACTCTACCTGCTAACAGGTTTTCAGCTGTTACGTTTGCTCCTTTGTTAAACTCTTTGGAAGTCAATTGAGTTACAGAACCAGTAGCATCTTTTTTACGAACAGTACCGTAACCAATTTGAACTACAACTTCCTGAAGTTCGTTGGATTCTTCTTGCATAGAAACTGCAATCGACTTCTGTCCTGTAAAGGTTTGCTCAACCTCTTTGTAACCAACGAAAGAAAAAACGATAACCTCGCCATTCTTTACACCGGATAAGGAAAATTTACCATCGAAATCAGTGGATGTACCCTTTGTGGTACCTTTTACGACTACGTTTACACCCGGAAGCGGTTGGCCCGAACCTTGGTCGGTTACCGTTCCCGTTAATGTACTCTGTGCGAGAACACTAAATGGCAAAAGTAGTACGGATAGTAACAACTTTTTGTAAATTGTTTTCATACATTTTGTTTAGGTTAAAATTGAGTTTTTTTGCTTGTAATTTTGCTTCGAGTGTTAAATTTATGTAAATATTCCACGAAAAAAAATTTGCGCACTACAAAGATACGCCGAAAACGTTTTCGTGTTGAAAACTTTCGCAATGACACACATTTTTAGGGAAGTAATTCACAGAATAAAAAATTCCGATTACCTTTATTCACAAATCAGTATTTATTAAAAATTCAGTATGAAGCGCAAAGTCACACTAAAGCAAATCGCTAAAGAGTTAGATGTTTCCATTTCGACAGTATCTAAATCCTTGAGAGACTCACCTGAAATTTCAGAGGAAACAAGAATAAAGGTGCAAGCATTTGCTAAATTATACAATTACAAACCAAACAACATCGCTTTAAGTCTAAAAAACAGAAAGACAAAAACGATCGGAATAATAATTCCTGAGATTGTACACCACTTTTTTAGTACGGTTATCAGCGGTATTGAAAGCGTTGCTAATGAATACGGATACAGCGTAGTAGTATGTCTTTCCGATGAATCGTTCGACAAGGAAGTAATTAACATGGAGATGCTCGCCAATGGTAGCATCGACGGTTTTATTATGTCGCTATCCAAAGAAACGCAATTCAAAAAAGACTTTCATCACATCACCGAAGTCATTAATCAAGGTATGCCCGTAGTTATGTTCGACCGCATAACCAACGAAGTTTTTTGCGACAAAGTTATTATTGACGACAAGCAGGCGGCCTATGAAGCCGTTTCGTACTTAATCGAGAAAGGTCGGAAACAAATTGCATTAGTTACAACTGCCGACTATGTTTCGGTTGGTAAACTAAGAACCGACGGCTATCTAAAGGCTTTATCTGATCACGATATTGACTTAAACGAGAAGCTAATTATACGCGTTGACGACGAAATTGAATGCAAACAGGAAATACAAACGCTATTAGAGCAAGGCGCCATCGATGGCGTGCTAGCAGTTAATGAATTGTACGCCGTGACCATCATTAAAACGGCAACGGAAATGCAAATAACTGTACCAAATCAGCTCGCCGTTATCGCTTTCACCGACGGAATTATTTCGCAATATGCAACCCCAACGATCACTACAGTAAGTCAGAACGGCATTAAAATGGGACAAACCGCAGCAAAAATGCTCATCGATCGTTTGGAAGAAGAAGAAACCGAATACAGTGCCGCTGAACAATATACTACAGAAGTTATTGAAACCAGTCTTATTGTAAGAGATTCAACAAATTAACAGTCGCTTTTAAATTTTAATATTCTAAAACTTATTGAAATTCTATTTTTTCGATATATTTGGCAGCAATTATCAAAGCTTGTAATTTACTTCGAAAACAAATAAAGTTTTGATAAGCAGCGCGCTTATCGTATCTCATTTTAATTACGATAATGGAAAAGCGTAAATTAAGTTTTTGGCAAATCTGGAACATGAGCTTCGGATTTCTCGGAATTCAGTTCGGATTTGCACTGCAAGGTGGCTATATGTCACGCATCTTTCAAACATTGGGTGCAGAACCGCATGATATTCCTGGATTGTGGATTGCCGCTCCCCTCACTGGTTTGATTGTTCAACCTATCATAGGATATCTCAGTGACCATACATGGTCGCCGAGATTCGGCAGAAGGAGGCCTTATTTTCTCATTGGTGCTATTTTAAGTTCTTTTGCACTATTTTTCGTTCCCTATTCATCTACTTTATGGATTGCGGCAGGTTTTCTTTGGATTCTTGATGCATCTATAAACATAAGTATGGAGCCTTTTCGAGCTTTAGTTGCCGATAAATTGCCCGACGAACAACGTTCTTACGGATTTATCCTACAAACTTTAATTATTGGAATTGGAACTTGGGTTGCCTCTAATTTACCTTGGTTTGTTAAAAAAATGGGTTTCGCGGAAGTATCATCCTCTGACAGTATTCCCGAAAACGTAAAAGTTGCATTTGGTATAGGCGCATTGGTTTTTTTAATCAGCATCTTGTACACCGTCCTAACAACCAAAGAATATCCGCCAAAAGACCTTGAGGCATTTAAAACGAAAAAGAAAAATTCCTTTTTGAAAGACTTGAAAGAAGCATACAAATCCATGAATGGAGTTGTATTAAAGTTAGGAATCATTCAGTTCTTCAGTTGGTTCGCCTTTTTTACCATGTGGAGTATGGCAACTCCTGCGCTAACAGAACACGTATTTAATGCGCCATCACCGCTTGCCAAAAACTTTAATCTCGCAGACACTGCCGAAAAAATCAAATTTGAGGAACTAAATGCCGCATATCAGACTGCTTCTGATGCTGTCGGTTCTTCCATGGGTTTATATGGTTTGTCTTCCATGGGGTTTGCATTACTGCTAACATTCTATTCCGCAAAAGCGCGCATCAATCGAAAAACGGTTCATCTCTTTTCATTAATCGCGGGTGGAATTGGATTTATTAGCATGGCATTTTTACCCGATCCATCGTATCTAAATTTTTCCTTTATCTTAATTGGTTTTGCTTGGGGAAGCATACTTTCAATGCCATACGCTATGCTTTCGAGCTCAGTAGATGAAGAAAAAATGGGATTAATGATGGGACTTTTTAACATGTTCATAGTTATCCCGCAAATCATTGCCGCTTTAGGCGGAGTGAATTTGATTTCTGAATTAATTGGCAATCAAGCAATCTCGCCAATGATTTTAGCGGGTTCATCGCTGGTTATCGCAGGACTATGCAACTTGCTTATCACAGACCCGAAAGTAATTAAAGGATAACAAAATGAGTAAAAAAGGTTTCATATTCGATTTAGATGGCGTAATTGTCGACACGGCTAGGTATCATTACTTAGCATGGCAGAAAATTGCAGAAAATCTCGGAATCGAATTTACGCCGCATCACAACGAAAAATTAAAAGGTGTTAGTCGCGTTCGTTCGCTTGAGATTATTCTCGAATTGGGGAAAATTACTGCTACGGATGAAGAAAAGCAACTTTGGCTTACGCAGAAAAATCAAGATTATTTGTCATATTTGACAGATATCGACAGTTCTGAAATTTTACCTGGAGTGATGCCAATCTTATCACATCTAAAAACAGTACAACAACCTATTGCTTTAGGTTCGGCGAGCAAAAACGCACGACCGATTTTAGAAAAAACCGGTATCATTGATTTGTTCGATGCTATTGTAGATGGAAACGACGTATCGCAAGCGAAACCCGATCCGGAAGTTTTTTTAGTTGCAGCTCGCAAACTTAATCTGGCTGCTGAAGATTGTATTGTTTTTGAAGATTCGGAAGCAGGAATCCAAGCTGCGAATATTGCTGGAATGATTAGTGTTGGAATTGGCGATGCGAAAGTACTACACGAAGCCGTATTCAACTTTCCGGATTTCACGCATATGGACACCGCATTTATTGACGGTTTATTAAAAAAAGTAAAAGCTTAATGTAGAATGATGCAGGATAACTGCAAAACAAAATTTATTTAAATGAATCAGGATTATATCAAACCCAACGGATGGTCGATTATCGAAGAAGGATTTGATCAGGAACGTGTAAAATCATCTGAAAGTTTGTTCAGTATTGGAAACGGAGCCATGGGGCAACGTGCCAATTTTGAAGAAAATTACAGCGGAGAAACGTTTCAAGGAAGCTATATCGCAGGAATTTACTATCCGGACAAAACCAAAGTGGGTTGGTGGAAAAACGGTTATCCCGAGTACTTCGCAAAAGTACTCAATGCACCGAACTGGATCGGAATCGATTTTTCTGTAAACGGAGAATCGTTCGATTTGGCGAAATGCACCGAAGTCGCTGATTTTAAACGCGAACTAAACATGAAAGCCGGTTGGTACCGCAGAAGCTTTACGGCAACGCTTGCGAACCAATCGAAAATTGCCGTCGAAGTAACACGCTTTTTATCGCTCGAACTCGACGAAGTTGGCGTTATTCAATACAACATTACCGCTTTATCTGGCGCGCTTTCGCTGAAAATAAACTCGTATGTAGATGCTGCTGTTCACAACGAAGATGCCAATTGGGAAGAACGCTTTTGGGAAACCTTAAGCAGCACCAAAGCAACCGACGCCGTTTACGTTACCGCACGCACTTTTAAGACACACTTTGAAGCGACCACATTTGGCGCAACAAACGTGAGCAACAACGGAACTGCTATCGCTGCGAAAGAAATTTCACATGAATCGGCCGATAAATTAGGGGTTGTTTTTGAAACTACCGTTGCTCAAAACACAACCGTTGGCATTACTAAATTTGGTGGCTACACGGTTTCAATGAACCACGAAAATACAGTAGCTGCTGCACAAAAAGCTGTAGAACAAGCACGTGCTTTAGGCTACGACAAATTACTGCAGATGCAAGCCGAAGCTTGGTCGAAAATTTGGGAAATGAGCGATATCACTATTGAAGGCGATGTAAAAGCGCAACAAGGCATCCGCTTCAACATTTTCCAACTCAACCAAACGTATCTTGGAAAAGATTCGCGCTTAAACATCGGACCGAAAGGATTTACCGGAGAAAAATACGGCGGATCAACCTACTGGGATACCGAAGCATACTGTATTCCGTTTTACATGGCTACAAAAGATCAGGAAGTTGCTCGTAACCTACTTACGTATCGCTACAACCAACTCGATCGAGCGATCGAAAACGCAGGTAAACTCGGTTTAAATAATGGTGCCGCGCTCTATCCGATGGTTACTATGAACGGAGAAGAGTGTCATAATGAATGGGAAATTACTTTCGAAGAAATTCACCGAAACGGCGCTATTGCTTTTGCAGTTTACAATTATTACCGCTACACCGGCGATTACAGTTACATTCCGGAAAAAGGTCTTGAAGTTTTAATTGGTATTGCTCGTTTCTGGAAACAGCGCGCCAATTTCTCTACCGATAAAAACAAGTATGTTATTTTGGGAGTTACCGGACCAAACGAATACGAAAACAACGTCAACAACAACTGGTACACCAATTACATTGCGAAGTGGTGTATGGAATACGCAGCCGAACAAACCGAACGTGTTGCAAAAGAATATCCTACCGATTACAACCGAATTGTTGCGAAAGTAAAACTAGGATCTCAAGAAATTAGCGAATGGCGTGAAGTTGGCGGAAACATGTACTTTCCGTATTCGGAAACGTACGGCGTTTACTTACAACAAGACGGTTTCTTGGATAAGGAGTTGGTGAAAGTCGACAAGCTCGATCGTTCGCAGCGTCCGATTAACCAAAAATGGTCGTGGGATCGCATTTTGCGTTCGCCCTATATTAAGCAAGCCGACGTTCTTCAAGGATTTTATTTCTTTGAAGATCATTTTACCACAGAAGAATTAGAGAAGCATTTTGATTTTTATGAACCTTTTACAGTTCATGAAAGTTCGCTTTCGCCTTGCGTTCACTCGATACAGGCGGCAGTTCTTGGAAAAATGGAAATGGCTTATACTTTTTACTTGCGTACATCGCGCTTAGATTTAGACGATTACAACAAAGAAGTGGAAGAAGGCTGCCACATTACCTCGATGGCCGGAACATGGATGAGTATTGTAGAAGGTTTTGGCGGCATGCGCGTAAAAGACAATCAGTTGCACTTTACGCCGCGCATTCCGAAAGAATGGGAAGGATACTCGTTTAAGATTAACTTCAGACATCAGATTTTAAAAGTTACTGTAAAACACGGCGAAACGCAGTTTATGGTGGATGGCGACAAACCGCTGCACGTCATTGTAAATGGAAAAGCTGTAGAAGTGATACCCAACAGTTTAATTGCTGTTTAATAAAACTGCCCGTTTTTTCGGGCAGTTTTTGGTTACTGCTGTTTTGGTAACGATTGCCGCGGCAAGGATTGCAGCAAGGTGCCGTGCACCGCGGAAAGCCTGGCGGCAGCCGAAAACTCTTTTTATTGAAGCACGAACGTTGGCTGCCGAGCCGCCCAAAAAATAAAAAAAATGAAAAAACTTATTGCTTTACTCCTACTTGCTCAGATTGGATTTGCACAGATTCAAAAAGTAGAACCGCCGTTTTGGTACAGCGGCATGAAAAAAACCGAATTGCAATTGATGCTTTACGGTAAAAATATTGGAAATGCCGTGGTGAGCTGTGATAAAGCAACTGTTGTTGGCGTAATTCGCACGGAAAATCCGAATTATTTATTTGTGAATTTGGATTTGAAAAACGTTCCAGCTGGATCGATCGAACTTTCGCTAACGCAAGGGAAAAAAGTCGAAAAACGTACGTACGAACTTCGCGCCCGCAGAAAATACAGTGCCAAACGCAAAGGATTTGACTCGAGCGATGTGATGTATTTACTGATGCCGGACCGCTTTGCCAACGGAAATCCGAATAACGACAGCACTCCAGACACGGCCGATAAATTTAACCGCAGTTCGCAAGACGGACGTCATGGTGGCGATCTTGCCGGCATGAAGAAACATTTGGATTATCTGGAAGATTTAGGCGTTACCGCAGTTTGGAGTACGCCTTTGTGCGAAGACAACGACCCGAAAACCTCGTATCACGGCTACGCACAATCGGATGTTTACCGCATTGACCCGCGTTACGGCAGCAATGAGGAATATGTTGATTTTGTGGAAGCTGCACATCAGAAAGGCATAAAAGTGGTTAAAGATTACGTGACCAACCACTGGGGAACCGAGCATTGGCTTTTAAAAGATTTACCTACTTACAAATGGGTGCATCAATTTCCGGGTTACGGCCAAACCAATTACCGCATGACCACGCAATTCGATGTAAACGCTTCGGAAATTGACAGCAGATACTGCATGGACGGCTGGTTTGTGCGTTCTATGCCCGACTTAGATCAGACCAATGAATTGGTTTTAAACTACCTGACACAAAACGCCTTATGGTGGATCGAATACGCCAATTTGGATGGATTTAGAGTAGATACGTACAGCTACGCCGACAAGCACGCTATTGCAAAATGGACCAAAGCGATTATGGATGAGTACCCGAATTTCAATATTGTTGGCGAAGTTTGGATGTACGACCAAGCGCAAATGGCGTATTGGCAAAAGGACAGTAAAATTGGTGCGATCCAGTCGTACAACTCGTATTTGCCGTCGGTTATGGATTTTACGCTTCAAGGGGAATTAGGTTCGGCTTTGAAAGAAGAAGAATCGAATTGGACCAATGGTTTAATCAAGGTTTACAACAATTTTACGAACGACTTTCTGTATCCGAATACCGATAATTTGTTGGTGTTTTTTGAAAATCACGATACGCAACGTTTCAACCACATTTACAACGGAAATTTCGCGAAATACAAGATGGCGTTAGCTATTATTGCAACGGTACGAGGAATTCCGCAAATTTACTACGGTAGTGAAATTGGCATGCAAGGCAACAAAGATAAAGGCGACGGCGATATTCGCAGAGATTTTCCAGGAGGTTGGAACGGCGATACCAATAATGCCTTTACGTTAGCTGGTAGAACTGCTGAGCAAAACAAGTTTCATGAATTCACGAAAAAAGTGTTCAATTACCGCAAGAACAATCCGGTTTTGCACTTTGGAAAGAT
>CALRVY020000109.1:0-9772 GCA_943371725.1 Pseudanabaena sp. UWO311
AGGCACAAGGATTTATGTGTATTTTTACGTTGTGCAACAGGCACAGGCGTTTGGCAAGATTGCGAATTTTGTAGTAAATTCAAGTTTATTCCTCGCAAGAAATTTTATCTTTGAAAGAAAATAATCGTTTCCGAAGTTCGCAACCTCGCCAAGCGCCGGAACGATATGGTTAAATTCGCTTCGCTACTTTCGCCACATCAGGGCGGCGGCTTCACCGCCAGATGCGCTCAGTCGCTCACGCGAACTTCGCACATCTAGCGGTTTTGCAAAATCCCAATTCAACGCTTCGCTAGAATCGGGACTTCGCAAAGCCGCCGCCCTGATGTGCGACATTTGAGGAAAACCGTATAAAATTAACTAATCTAAAATATATTTTATGGAACAAAAGAGTTTGACAAATTTGAAAGCAGAAATTCAGGTTCAAGCTAAAAACGGAATTGATTTTATTCTCTCTGCTGGTATACTGTGGATGGCAATATCTTACATATGGACTTTAGAATACACTTCATATAACAGAAGTATATTCACTTTTATGATTGGAGCTTTCTTGCTTCCTCTTGCTTTTGGATTATCTAAAATATTAGGGACAAATTGGAAAGTAAAAGACAATCCACTACAACCACTTGGACTTTGGCTGAACTTTGCTCAACTAATTTACTTTCCATTTTTAATTTTTATTTTAATTAAGTATCCCGATTATTTTATTATGGCATACGCTATTATAACCGGCGCTCATTTATTTCCTTACGCTTGGTTTTACGACGAGATTGGATACGCTGTTTGTGCTTTAATCATTTCTATTGGAACATTACTGATTACACTTTATATAGATGTCGAAATAATGTGGATTGTTCCATTATTTACTTCAATTATGTTATTCTTACTTGCAGGATTGATTTTAATAAAAAATAAGAATAGAAAATAAAACGTCGCACAACAGCCGTAGCTGTTGCACAATCTCTTTCAAAAAACAAAAAACATATATCTTAACAGAAAAAGACCTCTTTAGAAGCGATTTTAGAGCGGCTTAGTTATATATGCCGTATAAACTTACATCTTAATTGGCTTGAAAAACAGGGAAGTATTGTTGGTGTCCCTTAATTCGAGCGGTTCGTAAGGCAATCTTGTGGGCAACGTTTTGTAATTAAACGGCCTTGTATTTTTCCAAACGTAATATTGCAATATTACCTCGATTAATAAATTGAAAACCAAAAAATAAGAAAATTTTTTTTGAAATGAAATTAGAAGGATTTCACAGGAAAAAGCGTTAATTTTTTAAAAGAATTTCCAGCACTAATTTTCGCGGTAAGGACAGCAGCGGCATCCTTTTGCCGGAGGTACGAAGGCAAAAGATACAGCGAATGGCCTGACGGCGGTTAGGTATTTCCAACGAACGTGTACCGCCGAACCGCCCAAATCAGTATAATAAACGTGAGTTCGACATAAAAACCTTTGTTAGATCGCTTGAAATGAAAGCTTTAGATTGACTATTACTAATTTCGATGCACTCTTATTTTTATCTAATCATTTAAACAGTCGCTTACGTCCTTGTATTTTTTTGAGATACCGCGGTATCCCAAAGAAAATGCGCCTTGTAATCAACCATTTAAATGACTTCTAACTTTGATTTTTATGTCGAACTCACGTTAATAATTTTGCTTTTAAATCGGCGTAGGTGCTAATGCGCTCGAATTTTTTCTCCAAATTCAAAAGTTTTTGAACCGCAGGTGGGTAGCTGAGCGTGAGTTGCAAAGTGTCTTCAACCACCTCGGGGAATTTAATCGGGTGTGCCGTTTCTAAGAAAATACCGTAATAATTCGGGTGCGCCTTTTGAAAAGCCCGTAAACCCAAATAGCCCACAGCGCCGTGCGGATCGGCCACATAGCCAAACGTATCGTACAATTGGCGCATTGCCACTTTCGTTTCGGCATCGGTAAACGCAACCGCCGAAAACAACTGCGCGAGTGTGTCGCCGGGAAACAACTCCAAAACGCGAACAAAGTTACTCGGGATACTTACGTCCATGGCGTTCGAAATCGTCGGAATTGTAGGTTTCGGATCGAGTTCCTTGGTTTGCATGTACCGCGGAACGGTATCGTTAACATTCGTTGCCGCCACAAAATGAGCAATAGGCAATCCCATTTTCTTCGCGATTAGACCAGCGCAAATGTTTCCAAAGTTCCCGCTCGGAACGCAAATGGCAAGCTGTTGTTTATTTTCAGCCGCAGCGTAGGCTAAAAAGTAGTACATCATTTGCGGTAACCACCGCGCTACATTAATCGAATTGGCCGAAGTGAGTCCCAAATCTTTAAAATCCGAATCTAAAAATGCGCGTTTCACCATTGCCTGACAGTCGTCGAAACTACCGGCAACGGCGAAAGCTTTTACGTTTCTTCCCAAAGTAGTTAATTGCCGTTCTTGAATGTCGCTCACTTTTCCTTCCGGATATAAAATAGCCACTTCAATTCCCGAAACGCCTAGAAAACCATCGGCAACCGCGCCACCGGTGTCGCCAGACGTAGCCACCAAAACGGTGTTGTGCACTGAAGTTTGCTTTTTGTTGAAGTAGGCGAGGCAGCGCGACATAAACCGAGCGCCAACGTCTTTAAACGCCAGTGTTGGTCCGTGGAAAAGTTCGAGTACCGCCGTCTTGTCGTCAAGTGGCACCAACGGAAAATCAAAACACAAGGTTTCGGTAACGATTTGCAGCAGCGAGGCATCGTCGATTTCAGGCGCTACAAATGGGCGAATTACCTCAAAACCAATTTCTTCTTTAGACAGGTTCGTTATGTTTTCGAAAAAAGAAGCGGGTAGTTGCGGAATATCCGTCGGGAAATAGAGTCCGTTATCGGGTGCTAGTCCGCGTCTGACGGCAGTTTCAAACGATACGGCCTCACCGCCTTGTAAGCTGCGATAGTTCATTTTAAATTAGTTCAGTGCCTTTGGCGTTAACTTGTGATATAAATACGTCGGCTTCGATGTTGTTGAGCATGTAGCTCAATTTCCAGGCGCGACCTACCTCTTGTGCGCTTGCTTTGCCTTCGCAGAGTGCATAAATCGACGGTCCGGAACCCGAAATACCGACGCCGAGTGCACCTGATTTCAGCGCTTCGCTTTTGGCTAACGAAAACAAAGGAATTAGTTTTTCGCGGTGTGGTTCGGCGATGACATCTTGCGTGGAGCGTCCGAGCAGCAGATAATCTTTCGTATGCAACGCATGTACAAATGCAGCTAGGTTTCCGGATTGCTGTACTGCGGTTTTCAAAGGTAGTTGCGCGGGCAAAACGGCACGCGAATCGGCTGTGCGCAGTTCGATTTTTGGGTGTACTAGTGTAACATATAAATCGTCGGGCGCATCAATTCGCAATACTTCCAGCGGATGATATCCTTTCACAATCGTGAATCCACCGAGTAGGGCAGGAGCCACGTTATCGGCGTGAAAAGCTTTGCTGGCCAAGACTTCACCTTGCATCGCAAACGGAATTAAATCGCGTCGGTGCAAAGGCGTTCCCAACAATTTATTGATGCCGTAAACCGCTCCAGCTGCACTTGCGGCCGAGCTTCCAATACCGCTGCCGGGTTTAATCTTCTTATCGATTTCGATTTCAAAGCCAACTTTGGGTTTCAAGAAATTAAGAAGCGAAACCGCCGCAACACCCGCAACGTTTTGTTCGACTTCCAAAGATAAATCGGCACCAGAAATGCGTTTAATGCGCACGCCGGGTTCGTCGGTAATGCGTATGGTCATTTCGTCGCCAACGCCTTTTAAGCATAATCCCAAAACATCGAAGCCGCAGGACAAATTGGCTACGGTAGCCGGACAAAATACTTGTACTTCTTCAAATTTAGACATTGGCAATACGAATTACATCGGCAAAGATACCCGAAGCAGTTACAGCTGCACCAGCTCCGGCACCTTTTATGATTAAGGGTTGATCTACATAGCGATCTGTGTAAAACAAAACAATGTTGTCTTTTCCTTGCAAGTTGTAAAAGTCGTGCGTGGCCGGAATTTCCTGTAATCCCACTTTTGCTTTTCCGTTTTCAAATTCGGCTACGTATTTCAAGCGACAGCCTTTTTCGGCAGCTTTTCGGTACAAATCGGCAAAATGTTGGTCGTGTTTTTTAAGCGATTCAAAAAATGCTGGAACGCTGGTTGTTTTCAAACATTCGTCGGGCAAAAACGAAACATTATCAATTTCTTCAATTTCCATAGCATAGCCGCTTTCGCGAATGAGGATGAGAATTTTTCGCGCCACGTCGATGCCGCTGAGGTCTATTTTGGGATCAGGTTCGGTAAAACCTTGCACGCCTGCTTCCATCACTATATCGTGGAAATTATTGGTTTCGTTAAAGTTGTTGAAAATGAAATTCAAACTTCCGCTCAGAACGGCTTGTATTTTATTGACTTTATCTCCGCTGGTAATCAAATGCTTTAAGGTGTCGATAATCGGTAAGCCCGCGCCCACGTTGGTTTCGAACAGAAACGGTGCGCTGTATTTCCGTGCAAGCGCCTTTAAACGACTGTAATTTCCGTACTCGGAAGCACACGCAATTTTGTTACACGTAACTACGGCGATATTCTTTTCAAGATAGTTGGCGTAAGTTGCTGCTACAAGTTCGCTAGCGGTGTTGTCCACAAAAATTGCGTTTCGCAGGTTAGCATCGATGGCTTTTTTGATAAATAATTCTAAGTCAGCAGTTTCAGAATTTTCTAATTTGTTTTTCCAATCTTTTAACGGAATTCCATCTAAATCGAAGTGCATTTTTCGCGAATTCGAAATGCCTACTAATCGCAAATTTATTTTTAATTGATCGCGCAGGTATTT
Organism: Pseudanabaena sp. UWO311; assembly: GCA_943371725.1. Classification (GTDB taxonomy): domain Bacteria; phylum Bacteroidota; class Bacteroidia; order Flavobacteriales; family Flavobacteriaceae; genus Flavobacterium. Next base: position 4,830 of record CALRVY020000109.1, read on the forward strand.
GCGTTGTTGGGTGAGTTGTTCCATGAACTTTTCGCCGACATTTCCGACGCCCATTACAAATAGGTTAAGCTGTTTGGTATTGTCTTCAAAGAAACGCTCGTGCAAGGTATTGAGTGCTTTGTTTACGTCTTTGTCGCCAATAACCACTGAAATATTTCGTTCTGAGGCACCTTGAGCAATAGCGCGAATGTTTACGTTGTTTTTCCCTAAAGTAGAGAACATTTTCCCGCTAATTCCTTGGTGATTTTTCATTTTCTCGCCTACAAGTGCCACGATACTCAATTGTGTTTCCACGATTGTGGGATCAATTAATGACTGCGCAATTTCGATTTTAAAAGCTTTATCGATGGCTTGTTTGGCAGTTTTGGCTTCGGCTTCGGTGATGCCCACACAAATCGAGTGTTCGGAAGAAGCTTGCGTAATAAAGATAGCACTGATGTTCTCTAGCGATAACGCTTCGAATAGTCGTTTTGAAAAACCAGAAACGCCGACAATTCCACTGCCTTCAACCGTTAGCAAAGCAATGTTTTGGATGTGCGTGATTCCTTTAATCGGATTGGCATTTCCCTGAATTTGGTCGGAAATGCATGTTCCGGGGTGTTCAGGTTCGAAGGTATTTTTGATTAGAATCGGAATCGATTTGTTCAATACCGGTTGAATAGTTGGCGGATAGAGAACTTTCGCGCCAAAATGCGATAATTCCATTGCTTCATGATACAAAATCTCACTAATCGGAAGTGCTTGTTTCACAATTTTCGGATTCGCGGTGTACATGCCGTTAACATCGGTCCAAATTTCCAAGACTTCTGCCTCGAGCGCGGCTGCGACAATGGCTGCGGTGTAATCAGAACCGCCTCTGCCTAAAGTAGTTGTATGTTTTTCATGAGAGGAAGCTACAAAGCCAGGCAACAAATAAATGCCGTCGGACTTTAGTGCTTTTTGAATTTGGTAATTGGTGATTTCGAAATCCACTTTTGCTTTACCGAATTTACTGTCGGTTGTGATGATATTCCGACTATCGACGTACACAACGCGATCGAGTTGTTGCTGCAAAGCTTTTGCGATAATTGTCGACGACATGAGTTCGCCCATGCCTGAAATGGCATCCGATGTACGGTCGGATAACTCTCCCAATAAAAACACGCCTTTCAGTAAGGTTTCTAGTTGGTCGAAATGTTGGTGCAAAGCAGCTTCAGCTTCCGATTTTAAAGGTTGTTGCAGCAAGGCATCTACAGCTTCTAGGTGTTTACTCTCTATTTTTCGAATTTCTGTTTCGTAAAGTTTAAGACCTTGAGCTGCTAAATGAGCTGCATTTAGCAGTAAATCGGTTACGCCTCCTAGTGCCGAAACAACAACAGCAAGCTTTTTTGTTTCTTGTTTTTTAACAATATCGACCACCAATTGAATGTTTTGCGCATTGGCAACCGATGTTCCTCCGAATTTTAGCACTCTCATAAGCGTTCTCCATTAGTATTTTGTCAAAAATAAAATTTTAGTTCTAAGCACTAAACGCTTTTAAAACTTTTGCGAATATGTTAAATTTATGATATAATATAAGGCTATTTGTTATAAAAATAATTTTTTCGTAGCTGTATATTGTAAGATTAAGAACGGCTTGAAAACTTTTCGCTTTTAATTAGCATAAAAACTCCTTAAAAAATTTGCAGCAAGCATATTAATACAGACTTTTGAATTAGAGAAGTTATTATGGAAAACACACATTACATTAGCTCAAAAACGCTGACTATTACTCAGGTTTTTCAGATTATTGATCAAGATTTGAAGCTCGATTTGTCTGAAGAAGCGAAGGGGAATATCAATAGAAGTAGAAATTATTTAGACGAGAAGCTTCGCAACAGCGAGCAACCTATTTACGGAATTAATACGGGATTTGGGTCGCTTTGTAATGTGAAAATCAGTGATGCGGACTTGTCGACTTTACAAGAAAATTTAGTTAAGAGTCACGCTTGTGGCTTGGGGAAGCACGTTCCGTTGGAGGTTATTCAATTGATGTTGTTGTTTAAAATACAATCGTTGAGTTATGGAAATTCAGGTGTTAGCATTGAAACCGTAGAGCGTTTGGTTTCGTTTTACAATGCGAAAGTCTATCCCGTTGTTTACGATTTGGGATCATTGGGCGCATCGGGCGATTTAGCTCCGCTGGCACATTTGGTTTTGCCTTTGTTTGGCGAAGGTTCGGTGTGGTTTGAAAACGAAATTTACGCTTCCGCAGAAATCAACGCACGCATGGGTTGGAAACCTATTCGATTGCAAAGTAAAGAAGGTTTAGCGCTGTTAAACGGCACGCAATTTATGGTGGCGTACGGCGTCTATTCCATCATAAAATCGTCTCGATTGAATTATCTCGCGGATCTCGTTGGCGCTATGTCGCTCGATGCATTTAACGGACGTATCGAGCCATTTCATGAGTTGATTCATTTGGCTCGTCCGCACAAAGGGCAAATTGAAACAGCTTCGCGCGTACGTTCGTTTTTGAGCGACAGTGTTCAGATGGAACGATCTCCAAAACAAGTGCAGGATCCGTATTCTTTTCGCTGTATTCCGCAGGTGCATGGAGCCTCGAAAGATGTTTTGGATTATGTAAGAAAGGTGTTTAAAACGGAACTGAATTCGGTTACCGACAACCCAAATATCTTTGTCGATGAAGATTTGATTATTTCTGGTGGAAATTTTCACGGACAACCGTTGGCGATGGCGCTCGATTTTCTAGCGATTTCGGTTTCCGAACTGGGAAGTATTAGCGAGCGACGTATTTTTCAGCTTATTTCCGGCTTGCGCGAATTGCCTGCGTTTTTAGTGGAAAATCCGGGTTTAAACAGCGGATTTATGATTCCGCAATATACCGCGGCAGCTATCGCTAGTAAAAACAAACAACTAGCAACACCTGCAAGTATCGATAGTATTGTTTCAAGCAACGGACAAGAAGATCACGTATCTATGGGTGCGAACGCTGCGGTAAAAACACTCGAAGTTATTGAAAATGTAGAGCGCATTATCGCAATAGAATTGTTTAATGCGAGTCAGGCTTTGTTGCTTCGCGAACATAAAACAGGTTCGGTTTTAGAAGCAGTTTTGGAAGATTTTAGAAAAGCAGTTCCCAAAGTTGAGAATGATATTTACATGCATGAGGCACTTTTGAAAAGTGTGGCTTTTGTAAGAAATTTTAAAATTGATGAATCGCTATATAATTAATTATGAGAATTTTATTGTCTCCGTCAAAGAGTTTGTTAGAAGCTGGTGAATATCCGAATTTTGAATACAGCAGTCCGCAGTTTTTAACGAAGTCAAAAAAAGTTAACCAAACGCTCAAAAAGCTAAAGCCTGCAGATTTAGTGGCGCTTCAAGATATTTCCGACAAGTTGGCTGAACTCAATTACGTACGAAATAAGTCGTTTAAACCGCCTTTTTCTTCTGAAAATGCACGTCCGGCTATTTTTAGTTTTAGTGGTGATGTGTACGACGGTTTACAGGCGCACACCCTTTCTACAGAAGTGCTGTCGCGACTAAACGAGAGCATTTTGATTTTGTCTGGTTTGTATGGAATTCTAAAACCATTCGATTTCATGCAGCCGTATCGATTGGAAATGGGAACTTCACTGGGGGTAGGGGAAGCCAAAAATTTGTATGAGTTTTGGAAGAAGGATGTAACCGCTTACGTTAAGAAGCAACTTTCTGAAAACGAATTGTTGGTAAATCTGGCGAGTAAAGAATATGCCTCGGCGGTCGATTTGAAAGCGTTTAAATCACAAGTAGTGGAAGTGGATTTTAAAGATTTTCACAACGGGCAACTAAAAATGATTTCCTTCTTTGCGAAGAAAGCTCGTGGTATGATGGCGCGTTTTTTAGTTGAGAGCGAAGCGGAATCTCTAGACGATATCAAACTTTTCAATTCGGAAGGTTACGCCTTCGATGAAGCTTTATCAAGCGGAAACAAGCTCGTTTTTACGCGATAGATATTTTCTATACGTGTAATTCAATGATATGTTTTTCAGAATATTAGGTATTTCTATTTAAATCAATACTATAATTCAATCCAATTTTTGAGAATTTGCATTCCGTGTTCGCTTAAAATGCTTTCAGGATGAAATTGAACGCCAAAAACGGGTAAATTTTTGTGCTCGAAAGCCATGATGGTTCCGTCGGAAGTTTGAGCGGTGATTTGCAGTATTTCGGGAAAATTGGTTGGTGAAGCTGCCCAAGAATGATAGCGCGCCACGTTGAATGTTTTTGGAAGTCCGCGAAAAAGCTTGTTTTCCTGCGTTTGCATCATTAAATCAGCATAGCCGTGGTGCACTTGTGGTAAGTTGATTAAACTACCTCCAAAATGTGTCACAAGCGCTTGAAGGCCTAAGCAAACGCCTAGAACTTTTTTAGTGGTTACGATTTCTGAAATAATCGAAAGTAAATTCCCTGCATTTTCTGGAAGTCCTGGTCCCGGCGAAAGCACTACACAATCGTGCGTGTTTATTAGATCGCGGTATGGTTCGTCGTTTTTCAGAACCGTAACGTGGCAATCGAGCGCTTCAAAGTAGTGAACTAAATTGTAGGTAAAGCTGTCGAAAGAATCAATAAGTAATACTTTAGTCAAAGTGATTTAAAAATCTGGTATTGAAATCGTTTACTCTTTTATGGAATTCAGATTTTTGATGATTTCTTCCAAGCTTTTTTCAATTTCTTCATCGCTGTATTGCAAACGAATCAGTTTTTCGGTTTTTCCGCTGGCGAGGTAAGCCGCCTCGGCAATTCTTAGCTTTTCTTTCTTTTCCGCGAAAGCGATCGAAGCACTTTCATACAAGCGATGAACGTCGGCACGCAAGGCAACGGCTGTAGTCAACGCTGCATTTCGGTCGTTCTTTTTTAATTCAGTTTGAAGTTTGTCTTTTTGTTTTTCGATGTCCTTAATCAACGCTGATGTCACAGGA
>CALRVY020000110.1:0-9676 GCA_943371725.1 Pseudanabaena sp. UWO311
TTGATTAGCCCTGATGGCAGCGGAAAACCCACAGCTGCAACAAGGCGTGCGCACGCTGTTTTGCTGGCGACCAACGGAAGCCGAGCGAAACGGCTGTGCAAACCCTTGGTGTAGCGCGGATTTGCAGCGAACAGCAGGATTAGCTTCAAATAAAAATCGTTGTCAGATCGCTGGAAACTAGGACGCAAAAGTCTGTTAACTTGAAATCTATAACCGAACTAAAAACAGTAATGGCCGATCACTTTGTTAGATTTTTTTGCGATACTACTGTTTCCCAAAAGAGATCTGTCTTGTGATCAGCCGTTTTTTTGTGCCTTGAAATCGATTTTAATCGAAAGCAGCTTATAATTTACGAGTCGTTAGATTAAAGTGCGGTGTAAACCACAGTAACCACTTCGGTATCGCCATCATCATCATAATCATACGAAGATTGTACTTCCAGAGCAGTTGCTGTTAACTTTGTAATAGTTACGGTTTCTGTAAATCCAAATGCTGAAACGGTGAGCTGATTTCCATTAACTGCATAGCTATACGCATCTGTAAAAATCTCGCAATTAAAAACATCCACATCATTCATCGTTCCGTTGCTTAAAAACTCAGAATAATCTCTTCCACAAGGTTCGTGGTCGTCGTAAGGAATCGTTTGGCCAGCCACTTTTTCGCTCACGTAGTACCATTTTTTCACTAATAACGATGCATCAATTGCGTTGTTGTCGTCATCATTACCACATGAAAACGCTGCAACGGCTAAGCAGGCAACAATAATTTTTTGAATAGATTTCATTATTTGTAAGTTTTGACAAACATAGTTATTAAAAACTGTAAAATAAAAATCTTTTAACTGTTACAAATTTTCGCGAATTAAACTTGCAATAGATTCAAATTCGGCAGGTTCTAGTTTCACTTTATTCTGGAAACGCATTTCATCCATCTCATTTAATGGAATTAAGTGTACGTGGGCGTGCGGCACTTCGAGTCCGATAACCGCCATACCTACTCTTTTGCAAGACACTGTCTTTTTTATGGCTTTTGCAACGCGATGAGAAAATTGGAGTAAATCCGTATAATCTTGCGATTCCATATCAAAAATCTGGTCGATTTCCTGTTTTGGAATACAAAGCGTATGCCCTTTTGCGTTGGGATTGATGTCTAGAAACGCCAGATGCTTATTGTCTTCTGCAACTTTATAACACGGTATTTCGCCTGCTATTATCTTAGTGAATAACGTTGCCATTTAATCTCTGCTTACTTCAAGAATTTCAAACTTCAAAATACCATTCGGAACAGTAATCTCCGCAATATCGCCTTTAGACTTGCCCAACAACCCCTTCCCTATCGGCGATGTTACCGAAATTTTTCCCGCTTTCAAATCAGCTTCGCTTTCGGCAACTAAAGTGTAGTTGAGCTCCATGCCGTTCGTTTGATTCTTGATTTTTACCTTGGATAAAACGAGAACTTTAGATATATCGAGCTGACTTTCATCAATTAATCGCGCATTGGCATAAATGTCTTCCAATTTCGAAATGCGCATTTCTAGTAGTCCTTGCGCTTCCTTTGCTGCATCGTACTCAGCATTTTCACTCAAATCGCCTTTGTCTCTTGCGTCGGCTATATCTTGTGATGCTTTAGGACGCATCACATTTTTAAGATAATCTAGTTCTTCTTTGAGTTTTTTTAAACCTTCGGCGGTATAATAAGATACGTTACTCATCTATTTTTTTTCTTAGTCGAATCGACTTGTTAACAAACTGTGATTTATTGTAATTGTTTTTGCCCTTCGGCTATAAAAACAGAAAAAATCCCGCAGAGCGGGATTTCCTTTCACAAATATAGCAAAAATTTAAATGCTGAAAATATTTGACGTGTAGTTTGCGTTTAGGTAAAATATATCTTTACAACAGAATTTAACCTTATGAGAAAAGTTGCCATTTGGTCTTGTTTGCTGTTGTTTTTTGCCTGCGGATCAGACAATGTTCGGATTAGGAATCCGTTTTTGCCTGATTACAGCTTTTCGGTAGAAATCAATTTAAACTTGCCGTCGTTTAGTGGTTTAAATTCGAACATCAATCCGCAGTTAATTCCAGATATGGGCTCCGGAGTTACGCTAATTGTAATGAAAGTTTCCGATACCGATTACAGAGCTTGGGACGCCCTTTGTCCGAACCAATTTCCTACTTCTTGTTCGCAATTAACCATTAGTGGTATCAATGCCGTTTGCCCTTGCGACGATTTCGAGTACAGCTTATTCACGGGTGTGGGTACACAAGGCGAATACACTTTAAAACCGTATCGTGTGGAAGTTATTAATCCAAGGTTGATACGGGTTTATAATTAATTTCTTTTGAAGCTAATCGCGCTATCCGTTACAAGTGTGCTTGCGGCGCCCGTTTCGCTGAGGGCGCAAAAGTAGCTTCCGTTGGTCGCTCTTTTACACCGCAGCTCAAGCGGCCGCCGCTGCGCACCCTTTACACTGCTATCGCGGCTAGGGCAATCGTTACCAAGAAAACAGTGCTAAACCTCGTGCGCTTAAAAGAAAAAGAAGTTTTTCATCTTTTTGATTTAAAAGAAAATACAAGACCGTTGCAAAATAGCTCCTTTGCAACGGTCATAAAATGTAGTTTTACGGTCAATCCGCGATTGATTCGAGTTTAAATATAAAAGAAACGTCCGATCAAATAATCGGACGTTTCTTTTTACAACTGAATATTCACTCCAGCCAAAACATTAATTCCGGCCTGCGGATAAAACACCACAAAACCTCCGCCAAAATCGGCGCCGTTCGAAACAATGTCAGCGTCTAAGAAATTGTTTACCAGCACCGAAAAACGAATTTGCTTCGCATACGATTTGGGAAACAAAGTATAACTAACATTAATGTCGTGTTGCTGATACGCTTTTAATTGCGCGTTCGGATCGTTTAAATTTGACAAGTTTTGTTGACCTACGTACTTTGATAACAAGGCCGCTGAAAAGTTTTTAAATGCATTCCAAGTAATGGCGTTTCCAGCAATCCACTCGGGTGAAAAGGCAATTTTGGTCTCGCCAAGTGCCGTCGGAACACCGTTAACATCGGTTACAAAATCCTGATTGCGGTTTCTGCTCCAAGTAGCGTTTGGTGTCCAACTAATTTTATCTGTTAACTTCACTTGGGCATCGACCTCAACACCAACACGGTAGCTTTTTCCAACATTGGTACGAATGGCATTACCCACATCGTCGAGCGCACCAGTGAGCACCAACTGATCGCGGTACAACATAGCATAACCATTTACTTGAAACGCTACTTTCGAACCTTGAAAGCGGTATCCTAACTCAAAGTCGTTTAGTTTTTCGGGGCGTGTACTTCCCGTTTCGTAATCGGTTCGATTCGGCTCGCGTTGTGCCTTTGCGTACGAAGCATACAGCGATTGGTTGGACTTTAAAAAATACGTAACACCCATTTTTGGATTAAAAAACGAAAAACGGTCGTTTACATCGGCTGGTGTGAGTGCTTCGGCGAAATAATTGATGTAGCGCCATTGCATATCGGCATAGAAAAGCCATTTATCGCTGGCGCGGAAATTGAGTTTAGCAAACTGATTGATCTCATCTTTACGTGCGTCTTGTTGGTAATAGCGACTGTCTGGCTCTAAACTGGTTGCCTCGCGTGTGTAAAGTACTTTGCCAAAATGAAGTCCGTCGTAACGGTTTAAAGCGCCGCCGTAGGTAAAATCGACTTTGTTTTTCTGATATTTCACGCTGTACGTGGATCCGAAAAAGTCGTTATCGAGCCATTTTTGGCGAATTAAATCGGTGGTTGCTGCCGCAGACGTAAGTCCGTACTCATCTGGAGTTGCGCCGACGATGTAGTTTTCAAAATAGCCTTTACCTTGCGTTAGGTGTAAAGCAGCAGTAGCGCTCCAATGCGATGAAAATCGGTGTGTTAGATGCAGCTGGTAGTGATCTTGTCCGTAGTTATCGGTTTCGTTGCTGTAAAATTGCGGATTTCCGTTTGCGTCGTTGTAAAGTCCAGCGAAATTGAACGTTCGGTTTGTGCGCAAGGTTTCGGCATCGATACCATACCACGCTTGGTAGGTTTGCTCGCGACCGCCGAAAACGAGTGCTTTTACCGTTGTTTTCTCAGAGCGATACGCCGCTTGAAAGAAATACGATCGCAGGTCGGAGAAAGCGCGATCTACGTATCCGTCGGAGCTCAAATCGGAGATACGGCCCGATATTTCGAATCGGTTGTTGAGTAATCCGGAACCGAATTTTAGTGTGTGCTTTCGCGAATTAAAGCTTCCTACCGCATTATCGATTTCGGCAAAAGCGGTTTCGCGAATTTTGTCGGTTTGGAGATTTAGGCTTGCGCCGAAGGCACCGGCACCGTTGGTAGAGCTTCCGACACCGCGTTGCAACTGAATACTTTCGGTAGAAGAAACGAAATCGGGTAAGTTTACCCAGAACGTACCGTGGCTTTCGGAATCGTTGTACGGAATTCCGTTAATGGTAACGTTAACGCGAGTCGCATCGGAGCCACGAACGCGAATTCCAGTGTATCCGAAACCGTTTCCGGCGTCGGAAGTAGTAACGACCGAAGGCAAGAAATTGAGCAAGATCGGAATGTCTTGTCCGAGATTTCGAGTTGCTAATTCGGTTGTTTTGAGGTTGGAGAACGCCAGCGGAGCGTCTTTTCCGGCACGCACGCTCGAAACGAGAACTTCGCTTAGGGTTTCCACTTTCGTGCTGTCTTGTTGCGTTTGCGCGAAAGCGCTTGGCACAAATAGTACGGTAACGATTGCTGCGCGAGGGATTGCAGCGGAAATCTTATTTGGCGACGTCAGTAAGCCAAATAAATTGGAGCGTAAAGCCCGACCCTTGTGGGCGCGCCCAAAAAAAGAAAATGATGATTTTTTCATCCGTAAAAAAATTTACGAATAAAAAGGGGTAATTATTCTGATTAATAATTACTTGTTGGTTTTTGCGACCGAGCGGCACGAGGCCGGTTATCGCTCATTCCCTTAGCAGCATTACCTGCTCAGGTTCATTGGGTATGATCTCAGCTCGTTATTTAGAGCACCCCTTTTGAGACGGCGCAAATGTATTAAAAATCGGGGCGTTTGCGCAAGAATTTTCTTTCGGAAAGTATTTTTTTGGCTTGAATGCGAGCGCGAATGGCTTTATTGGGCACCTTAGTAGCTTTGCGTTCTTTGGGAACATGCAAGGCTTTTTGCAGAATCTTAAATAGCTTTGCCACAGCGAGTTTCTTGTTGGCGGGTTGCGTACGTGCGGAAGATTCGGTAACGAGTAAATCGCCGGTTTGCGTTAAACTATTTTGAAGATTTTTTAGGAGTAATTCTTTTTCGAAAGGTTCAAATGCTAGGGTGTTGACTACCGACCAGCGGATCAAAATTTTGGTTTCGACTTTATTGACATTTTGCCCGCCCGCGCCGGAACTACGAGCGGTTTGCATTTGTATTTCGGTAAGAATTTGCTCGGTGTTCATGTTACTGTTTTAATTCTTGGATAGCTCCCGACGTGAGTTTATACTTTTTAAATGCGCAGCCTTCGGTTATGTCGAGCTGATTGTTTGTTAAGATTACTATTTTTTGCTTTCCAACTTCAAGAATTGAGTCTTTTAATTTCTCTGCTGTCATTGGCGCAAGGCCTTTGAACGGTTCGTCTAATAAAATAATTGAAGCGGAAGAATGTACAATAAGCATTGTGGTGAAAAAGCGCTTTTGCCCGGACGAGAGTTGGTTGAATTTCTGCTGGAATGAGCCTGTTACTGCTTCGATACTTTTTTCCACATGATAGCAAATCTTGAAAGCATTTGCTAGCGTTAACAAATTTAGGGTTTCTGGTATGAAATTGTACTCAGGAGCAAAAGCAATTAAATTTTTCGTTTTGTATAACGGCGCTTTATAAATCTTCCCGTCAACTTCAATGAACTTGTTTTGAGGTGTAATTGTTCCAAACAGAATTTCTAATAGAGAAGTCTTGCCGCTGCCTGAAGCGCCCACTATTTCGACCGGTAAACCGCTTTGCGCTGTTAGATGAATATCGTATAAAATATTTTTATTGTTTACGACATACTCGATACATTCGGCACGCATTGACTTTACCAAAACAGACATTTTATCAATAATGCTATAAATATATTGAACAAAAAAGAAACTATTAGAAGTGCGAAAGGATTAACCGATAAGTTTTGATAAAAGAGAAAACTCTTCTTTTCAAAAAAATAGCAATAACTAAAATTTAAAATTGGTGCGAAAAGAATTGCGAAAAGAAAAAGACCATAATTTACTATCAACAGTGATAAAGGCAACGCTAAAAGCAATAAAGCAACGTTTTTATAATAGATGTAAGCTATCAAAAGAAACTCTTTACTCATGACAAATAGCGGCTTCATTAAAGTTAGATTGTCTACAGTGTAACGCCATTTTTAGTGCTTTATGCCAATTTTTCAGAAAAATTTTTGCATTAGTTACTGTTTGCGTTTACTGTTGTTCACTATGGCTGATGTGCCGGTTTTAGCAAATCGTTTACGGTTTTCACCGGATTAAAAGTTTGGAGCGGTACTTCTACGAAAACCGTAATCCAATCGGCCATGGAGCCATTCCACAAACCTGGAAGTTCATAGGCTTTAAACGATTGCCCGTCTTTCGATTTTTCGACGATAAAACCGCTGTCTGGATCGACGTATTTATGTAAATCGAAAGCGTTGCCTTTAAAATCTTTTACGGCACAAACTAGATCAACTGGATTGAAGTGTGTACTGGAATCAAAGATTGCTTTTTGTTGCGGATCGTTTAAATTAATTTGAGCCGATTCGACAATTTGCAAGCTCTTATTTTGATGTTTGTCGATTATCCAAAACGGACCGCCGCCGGGTTCGCCTTCGTTTTTTACCATGCCGCAAACGCGAATAGGGCGATTTAACTTCTCGAAGAGCCAGGCTTTTTTGAAATTGGCATCGGCTGTTTTAATGGTATCCGCAACATGGATATTTAATTCGCTTTGAGCAAACGACAAATAGTCGTCGAGCTTTAAATCGACACCTGCTTCTAAACGCTGTAGCGTATCAAAAACGGTTTTTTGCATTTGAATGAGTTTTCCGGCTAGCATCTTTTTGTAATAACTTATAGATGCAAGGCTTTTCGCCGAAACGTTGTCGATATTTTTAATAAAAATGATATCAGCTTGAATTTGATTTAAGTTTTGAAGTAAGGCTCCGTGACCTGCCGGGCGACAAATGAGGTGGTTTTTTTTGTCGTAATGCGGAAGCCCATTAGCTCCAACGGCTATGGTATCGGTTGCTGGTTCTTGAATGGAGTAGCTGACGCTAATTTGGGTAGCGTTGGCGTTTGGAAAAGCCTCAACGATTCCTTCAAAGTCGGCCTGAAATTCCGGACTAATTGTAAAATGAACGTGTGCTTTGTTGTTGGTTTCTATATAGAGCAGGGCTTCTTCCAAATGAGCGTCGATTGGTGTTTTAGCGCTATTATCGGTTTTATGGAAGGGTAAAACGGCTTTTGGTTTGGATGCGAAATTGAAATGTCGCGACGAAAGTAGAAATTTGATAAAGTAGTAATCTTTCAAATCTTTGTTCCACCGATCGTAATTCGAGTAATTGCGCTTAAGCTCGGCGATGACATCATCGTAAAAAGCAAATTTTTCGATTCCGACTAAGAATACGGCTAAGTCTTTCGCGTTATTTTTATTGATGTATGCGTTTATGGTGTCTTGATCGGGCACGTAATTTTCTAGAAAATCGAGTAGGAATTTAAACATTCTACTTGCTGCTCCGGAGGCGGGAACAAATTTCGCGAGCGTGAAGTTTTGTTTTTCATTTTCAAAAATTCGTACGAGTTCATCGTGTTGCTCTTGTTCCAGGAGGTGAATACCATTGCTTGGTTTAGCTGCGTCGGCAAGGTTTAAAGGAGCGATGCCGTTGTTCACAATACTAATGTGTTGCAACAGGTTGGGGATGGATAATTGATGCTTAAGCACCCACAAATAGTCGGCGGCTTTAAAGTGATTTTGCAACAATTGCAATAGGTTATCGATGTGTGAGCCCGCAGAATCTAGTCGTTCCGTTTCCGATCCTTTTATACGGGCGTAGGGTAAATTTCGTTTTTTAAGAAATTTTTTGAATGCCCGAAACTCGTCTTGGCGTTGGTTTTGGTGTTGGCGAATGGAGTCGGCTTCCCAAGGAATATCAGGCTCTGTGAGCAAGTAAAGATCGTAAGAAAGCGAAGGGATTTCGTTTTCAAGTTCTTCCGGAATTTTATTGTAATGGCATTCGGAATAGGCTGCAGTAAGCAGCGGATTTGTATCGTAAAAAATGATGCTTGCTGGAGTTTGTTCGGCCTCAAGCTCGCTTTGCATCTGCCCTTTTGCTATTGGCAACATGTCATCGAAAGTGCAGTTTTGCTGAGTGGATTCTAATTTTTCTGTGAGATATTTTCGGGCGTACTCAGGAACATACGCAGCATTATACTTGTCGGCTAATTGCTTTGCCAAAGTTGTTTTACCTGAAGATTCTGGTCCGAAAACGACAATTTTTAGGCCGCTGAATCGGTTAGTTTTGTTAGTTTTTGCTTCCATTCTAAATATGCGCGGATGGCAAGGTAATTAAAGATTATATATTGGGCGCCGAGAAAGTAGAGATCTCTGTAAAAATACAAGGGAATAACTACCAAATTCCCAAGGATCCAAAGTTGCCAGTTTTCGATATACTTATGCGCCATAAAGTACATGGCTGAAAAAAATATGGCCGACGCAAAGATGTCGAAATAATTTTCAATTTCCAGCTTTGTGCCAAAAAGAAAGTAAGCAATTCTAACGAAAGTGATCGTTAGCAAGAATAAAACAACGGCTACCAAAAGAGCTCTTGTATTGGCGCGGCCGATGTTGTTTGCCTGTTGTTGTTCGCGTTTTTTCCAAACCAACCATCCGTAAACGCTCATAATTGTGAAGTAAAAATTTACGAGCATATCGCCATAATATGCGGCTTGATAGAGCAAGTAAGTTGTTAAGGCCGTTGCAATAATTCCGGTTGGATACACTTTGATGTTCTCTTTCCGGGCAAACCAAACACTTAAAATTCCGAAAATAAAAGTGGTTATTTCTAGAATTAAATCGAAAGTAGCTTTACTGATAATAATAAAAATAAGGTGTTGCACAACAAGAATCGTTTCTTTGCGTTAGTATCATTTTAAAATTTCTATTTTCGCCTCAAATAATTGCTCTTTATGAAAAACCTTATCAGCTTTTTGTTTTTACTCGTATTTACTGGAATTCATGCCCAACAAAAAATCGAAATAAAAGGTAAAGTTATCGATAAAAAAACAAAACTTCCCGTTGCATCGGCAACCGTTTTTGTAAGTATTGAAAAAGATTCAACGATGGTAGACTACACCATAACTAGCAATTCAGGGAGTTTCCTTTTAAATATAAAAAAACCGGCTTCTCGTTTCAGCGTAAATGCGTCGTTTGTTGGTTATGAAACTATTAGCACCTACTTTGACGGTACAGAAACGAATTTTGACCTAGGCGTTTTAGAGTTAAATGAAGCTGCGAACGAACTAGATGAAGTTGTTGTAAAAAGCGGAACACCACCCATTTTAATTAAAAAAGATACGTTGGAATTTAACGCCTCGTCGTTTAAAACGGGTCCTGATGCCAATGT
>CALRVY020000111.1:0-9603 GCA_943371725.1 Pseudanabaena sp. UWO311
CTTGCTCTTAAATATGGGTTATGCTTCGAAAGGCTTCGGAATTGACGGCACTTTTCGAAGACTGGAAAACTTTTCTTTTTTTAGTGAACGTGCGGCAAAGGGAAATGTGTTTAACGATCGGATCTTGAATTTCATTCCAAGCTTAACGAAGCAGCATCACTTTAATTTAGCGAATATTTACGTATATCAATCGCAGCCTAACGTTATTTTAGGAGATCAAACCTTGGTGAAAGCGGGCGAAATTGGTGGGCAAATCGATTTGTTCTACGAATTTCCTAAAGGATCCTCATTTGGTGGAAAATACGGAACTAAAGTGGCTTTGAACATGTCGAATTGGCATGCGCTTTCAGGCGATTTTTTTATCTTACCTCCTAAAGATTTTGAAACGGACTTCTTAGGTTTTGGAAACAAATATTTCTCAGATTACAATATTGAAATCAGCAAGAAGTTCAATAATAAGTTTCAAGGAATTTTTGGATATATAAATCAGTATTACAATAAAAAGTTAGTTGAAGAAACGGAAGGTTTAGTTCGCACCAATATCGTTGCTGCAGAAGGAACTTATCGATTCACTACAAAACAGTCGACTCGACTATTAGTGGAACATATGTGGGCTGATAGTGATCGCAAGAATTGGGCATCGGTTACCGCGGAATACAATGTTAATCAGCAGCTTTCGTTTTACATAATGGATTTATACAACTACGGAAACGACGACGAAGCTTTACGCAAGCATTACTACAATTTTGGAACGGCTTATCGTAAAAATAGCACGCGTATTGCCTTTAGTTATGGGCGTCAGCGCGGAGGATTGGTTTGCGTGGGCGGTGTTTGTCGTTTTGTTCCGGAAAGTACTGGTTTTTCACTATCGTTGAATACGGCCTTCTAAGCAACTTACTTTAAACTTGAGTTTGATTTAAAATCATGATCAGATCGCTGATTTTGTTTTTGTGCCATGTAAGTACGATTTATATATTTAATATGGGTTCGACTTAAAAATCTTTGTTAGAACGCTTGAAGGGAACATTTTAGGTAAGATGATTCTAATTTCTGGACACTGTTTTTTAAGCTAATCATTTAAACAGTCGTTTACTTCGCTGTATTTTTTTGAGATACCTCGGTATCCTAAAGAGAATATGCCTTGTAACCAAAATATTTCTATGTTTTCTGACTTCAATTTTAAATTGAAATCAGGTTTTAAAAAATCACCGTATAAAGAACAGCAATTAGGCAAAATGATTTTTCTTTTTGGTTAGAGTTTCGATTTAAGATTGGCGAACTCTCGCGTATTTTTTTTCGAATTTTAGGAGCAAACGTATTTTTATTTCGTTTTTTCGGGCACTTTACCGCGTGAGGTTGCGACACGAAAATGGGCTTGTTGCTGGCGCTATTGCCGCTTTTTTGCGGTTGGCGACCAACGGAAGCCCAACCGAAAGATCTAGCGGCAAAGTGGCAGCGGCAAGAACATTGCAGTAAAGCGACCGACCCCGCTGCCTGTATTTCCACTAAATGGCGGGGGCACGCCCTAATAATCTGATTTCGACATATAAATCTTTGTTAGAGTATTGGAAGTGAGCGATTTAGATTACGTAAGAATAATTTCCGTGCACTATTTTATACTTCATTGTATTTTTTTCGATAGCTCTATATCCCAAAAAAATCTTCCGTAGCGGTATAGACAACCTTTTTTGGATTGTTACGACTCAAGAACAACCTTTTTCTTTAGTATACTTTATTAATCCAAATAGGTATTAAATGTGCGGTTTCATTACTTGTTGTAACTCAAAAAAAAAGCTGTCCCGAGAGACAGCTTTACAGTTGTTTTGGTAGTATTACTTCTTTAAAATCTTAGCAAGGGCGGTTCTTCCATTTGTCTCAAATCGAGCAAAATACATCCCAGTAGATAAATCCGACATATCTATAGTTTTCATTCCTGAGAGCTTAGCAGTTTTCACTGTTTTTCCGTTCATGTCTGAAACCGTTAAATTCGTATCTGTATCTACTTCAATGTCTATCGAGTTTGAAAAAACAGTTTGCGACAGTTTAATGCCGAGTCCTTTCAGGTCGTTTTCAGCAACTGATGCTGCATTTGGATCGAAACGATAGGTAAACTGAATCGAGTTGCCTACTTCCTGATTTTGGGCGTTAACTATATAGAATCTAAGTACGTAATCTACGGGGAAATTTCCACCATTATTCGGGAATTGATTTTCGAAGTGGTCGAAATTACTATTACTTCCATTAGCTGGAATTAACGCTCCTGCATTTGGATAGGAGTTACCGACAGTGATGTTGAACACGCAAATGTCGCCAAGACATAATTGTACGTTGCTACCTGGAGCATTAGTTATAGACACTACTTGGCATTTTACTCGTATTGGGCTGCTGCTTGTATTGAAAATTTTGAAACCTAAATACGATTCAGGGTATTCATTTGTAGTAAAAGTAAAAACGTCGCCATTGTTAATGGGCGTTTCGTCTAGCTTTGTCATGCTTAGTTGCGCAAAGCCAATCGAACCTAAAACGAGTGCTACGAGCGTTAAAATTTTTTTCATTATTTAATTACTAATTTTTGTGTTAAGATATTGTCTCCTGTTTTTAAAGTGGCAATATAAATTCCTGACTGCAATCCGGTTAGGTTTACATCTCCGTTTGCTATAACTCCAGCTTTAGTGAATACTACTTTTCCTTGCATATCAGAAATAGTGATATCAGCATCGCGATCGGATTGGAATGTTACCAAGCCATTTGAAGGGTTTGGGAATAAACCGATGCTTACTTTTTCATTTTCTTCAACAGAAAGAGGGAATGAAGTCATTTGGTTTGGTCTAGCTAATGTGTTAGTAAAGTTGCTACCATCGATAAATAGAACTACTTCATCGTTTTGCACGATTTCAAGTCCTTTTTGTGGTAATGATCCGATACTCCAACCGTCGCCGAATGAATCTAATAAATCGATGCTATAGCAGTCGTTAGCAGGTAAAGTAACGTTTTGAATTTTTACGGTGTTAGCGTCGGCTCCTCCACCATTTGTGTTTCCAACGTAAGGCCCGCCAGATGCGATTATGGCGTTGTTTGAAGCTCTTTTGATTCTCCAAGACATTTCAGTTGGGTAGTTGTCGGTGTAAATCTTTACAGTGATTGACGGGGCAACATTAACGGCCAGCTTTAGTTCAGTAGGCTCTGTTGAAAAATCTGATGGATTAACTACTGTACTATTCAATTCTATAATTTCAAATGAATATTCAGCAGAGGGGTCAAATGTTAGCGGGTTGAAGGTTACGCTTCGTGAATTAAATTGCGCTGTGCTTCCGGTAAAACTTCTGGTTGCAGCTACTACGCCATTTTGTTTTAGCGCTATTGTTCCGCTTGCTAAAGTATTTGTTCCGTAATTTCTTAGACGTGCAACTGGAGCGCCCGTATCAGAACAAAAATAGCTTACTGTTTCGAGAACTTCAACATGGTTTTGAAGACCATTAATTGGTCCACAACCAGAGTTAATCGAAGCTCTTAGTGCAGGAGCATCTAGTGCGCCTATTTCGGTTGTTGTTCCGTCGGGGCAGATGCGATAAACCGTTGGGAAATACCCAATTTGATATAAATTGCCAATTGCAGCTGAATCAATAATTGGATACGAAGTTCCAGCTACCCAGTTACCTCGGGTATTGGTTCCAGTTCCGTTTAAATCGGCTAGTGTAGTATTTGCGTCTCCTTCGACAAACAATACGACAACTTCGTCTGAACCATTTGCTCCATATGCATTGTACATATTATCGAGCGCTTTGCTGTTGTGGTAGTTCCAGCAAGGTCCGCACCAAGTAGCAGAAATATCGAGAATAACTGTTTTTCCCTGGCTAAGATAGGTTGAAAGCGAATGTGTATTTCCATTGAGATCGGTTGCAGTGAAGTCAGGAGCGGTCGATCCGTCAGGTAACTGCGCAGCTGCATTAAAAAATGCTAAAAGTGCGCCTAGTAGAAGAGTAGTTTTACGCATAAATTTGGTGGTGTTTGAGATTATTTGCAATAATTTGCAATTTTAAGAATTTTCACGAAATAAATTACTTTTAAAATTCATAAAAAACTTTGTTTTTTGTAGAATTTTGTTGAAAATCTATACTTTCTTTGAATTTTTATGCGCTCTAAATTGTAAATAATTGCGATTAATAGCAACGTGCAATAAATGCATCGACACAGTCAAAAAGTCTTATCTTTGCGCTAATTAATTTTTTCAACTCATTGGAAATAGGTGATAGGAACTTCGAGCCTTATATCGAAGCTAGCGAAATTCAATATGCCATTCAGCAACTCGCTGAGCAAATTTATGCCGATTTTTCAGATGACTGTCCGGTTTTCGTAGGTGTTTTGAACGGATCTATTATGTTTGTTTCGGACTTGTTAAAGCATTATCGAGGCCGCTGCGAATTATCATTTGTAAAATTGCATTCCTACCACGGGACTGAAAGCTCGGGCGAAATTTCGGAAACATTGTCGTTTGATACAAATTTTAAAGGTCGTACAATTATATTGCTAGAAGATATCGTTGATACCGGAAACACAATTGAATACTTGAAAGAACAATCGAAGGCTATTGGTTTCAAGCATGTAAAGATTGCAACGCTTTTCTTAAAGCCCGATATCTACAAAAAAAATGTTAAACTAGATTACGTTGGTATTCGCATTCCTGATAAATTTATTGTTGGCTACGGTTTAGATTACAACGGTCTGGGCCGAAATTTAGATAGCGTATTCGTTCTAAAAGAATAAACCGATTCTATTTTTTTAAATTTATAATTACTTTTATTTCAATTTACCGAAATCAATATTTAAAACATGATTAATATCGTTCTTTTTGGAAAACCAGGTGCTGGAAAAGGAACCCAAGCCGATGTTCTTAAAGCCAAATACAACTTAACTCATCTTTCAACTGGAGATATTTTTCGATTTCATATCAAAAATCAAACGGAGCTTGGTGCAACAGCAAAGAAGTATATTGACAATGGAGAATTAGTTCCTGATTCTTTGACTATCCAAATGCTTGAATACGAAGCAAATAATAGTCGTGACACAAAAGGGTTTCTTTTTGATGGCTTTCCTAGAACCCTTGCACAAGCCGAAGCTTTAGATAAATTCCTGGCAGAAAAAAACCAAAAAGTTGACGCCACGATAGCATTAGAAGCAAACGATGAAGTTTTAATCCAAAGACTCTTGGAAAGAGGAAAAACTTCTGGTCGATCTGATGATCAAGATGAAGAGAAAATTCGCAATCGATACCAAGAATATAATGATAAAACTGCACCGTTAATTGGATATTACCAAGTACAAAATAAGTTTTATTCAGTAGATGGAATTGGTGCCGTTAGTGAAATAACAAGGCGCTTAAGCGAAATCATAGAGCAGCTCTAAACTGCTGCAATGTCGAACTAAAATTCAAATATGGAATTTATAATTATCTTATTTCTTATCATTCTTAACGGAGTTTTTTCTATGTCAGAAATTGCGTTGATTTCAGCTAGAAAAAATCGTTTGGAGAATGCTGCAAAAAAAGGTAATTCAAGCGCAAAAGCAGCACTCGATCTTGCAAATTCACCAAATAAATTTCTTAGTACCGTTCAAATTGGCATTACCTTGATAGGAATCTTAACGGGTATTTTCAGTGGTGATAAAATCACGAGTGATTTTGAAATGTTCTTTGCACAATTTGATTTTTTTACACCTTATCAACATACAATTGCTGTTGGTGTTGTTGTTGTTTTGCTAACATTTGTTTCGTTGGTTTTAGGAGAATTGGTTCCAAAACGAATCGGTTTAAATTACCCGGAAGCTATTGCAAAAGCTACGGCTGTACCAATGAAGGCTGTATCAATTATAACAGCACCATTTATTTGGTTACTTACAATTTCAACCGAGTTTTTGCTAAAAATATTAATGATTAAGCCCACAGCCGATGGGAAAATAACTGAAGAAGAAATTAAGGCGATAATAAAGGAAGGTACAGAAGGCGGCGAAGTGCAGGAAATAGAGCAGGATATTGTTGAGCGTGTTTTTCATATTGGCGACCGAAAAGTAAATTCTTTAATGACGCACCGAAAATCAGTTATTTCACTGCCGCTAGAAGCTAATCGAGAGCAAGTTCGAGAGCTGATGCTAAAAGAGTTGCATTCGATTTATCCCGTTTATCGCGATAACTATGATGATATCGTGGGAGTTGTAAACCTTAAGAGTATTTTCTCTCATTTTGGAGACGAACATTTCCATTTGAGCAATATCTTAAACGAAGCTCCTTACATCATGGAGCAGACTACTGCATACAAGGCGCTGGAGAATTTTAAACAAAGTGGTATTCACTATGCTTTCGTTTCCGATGAATACGGAGATTTTCAAGGTGTTATTACCTTAAACGATATTTTAGAGGCACTCGTTGGCGATGCTTCGGAATTTTATAAAGACGATTTTCAACTTATTGCAAGAGAAGACGGCACTTGGCTTGTAGATGGACATTATTCACTTCACGACTTTTTGACTTTCTTTGAACTGGACGAATTAATCAATGATTATGAAGTTACGACAGTGAGCGGATTAATTATGACTGAACTTTCGCGCATTCCAAAGCAAGGTGAAAAGGTCGAATGGCAACATTTCGTTTTGGAAGTTATTGATATGGATGGTGTAAAAATTGATAAAGTGTTAGTGCACCAAGTCGCAAAAAATTAACTATGACGGAAGGGAATTTTGTTGATTACGTAAAAATTTATGTATCGTCTGGAAAAGGAGGGAAAGGTTCATCACATTTGCATCGCGAAAAATTTATTGAAAAAGGTGGTCCAGATGGCGGCGATGGCGGCAGAGGCGGACATGTTTATCTAGTTGGCCGAAAAAATTTGTGGACACTTTTTCACCTCAAGTTTGCTAGACATATTAAGGCAGGACACGGAGGCGACGGCGGCAGCTCGCGAAGTACAGGCGCCGATGGTGAAGATCAATTTATCGATGTTCCGCTTGGGACGGTTGTTAAGGATAAAGAAACCGATGAAGTTTTATTTGAAATAACCGAAGACGGTGAAAAGAGAATTCTTGCTGAAGGCGGAAAAGGCGGATTAGGAAACTGGCATTTCAGATCTTCTACCAATCAAACACCAAGATACGCTCAACCTGGTTTGGCTGGCGAGGAGAAAGACGTAATTCTCGAACTAAAAATTTTAGCGGATGTTGGTTTAGTTGGTTTTCCAAATGCGGGTAAATCAACACTTCTTTCTGTGTTAACTTCTGCAAAACCAAAAATTGCCGATTATCCGTTTACAACATTAAAACCGAATTTAGGTATTGTGGCTTATCGCGATTTTCAGTCGTTTGTTATTGCTGATATTCCTGGAATTATCGAAGGTGCTGCAGAAGGTAAGGGATTAGGTCATTACTTTCTAAGACATATCGAACGAAATTCTACATTATTGTTTTTGATTCCAGTGGATTCTCCAGACATACGAGAGGAATATGATATCCTAATTCGAGAATTAGAAGAGTATAATCCCGAGCTTTTAGATAAGCAGCGATTTGTTGCGATTTCGAAATGTGATATGATCGATGAAGAACTTCAAGCAGAATTGAAACTTGAATTGGATCAAAAGTTTAAAGGAGTTCCGTACATGTTTATTTCCTCAGTCAGTCAATATAACATGCAGGAAATCAAAGATCGACTTTGGAAGATGCTTAACGATTAAAAAGCGAAAGTAAACACGTCATTCACTTTCGCTTTTTGAGCACATCGTTTCTAGTCTTTTCGCAACAGCTCTATCAGATCTTTCTGAACCGAGGACACATCTTCAATTAAACGACCACAATCTGTTGATACTGTTGAATTCAGGCTTTCGCTAGAACCTCCTCTTGTTCGGGTTAAAGTGAAACTTACCTTGACGCCGCAGTTCTTTTTTGGCTTCTTTTTTTTGTCTTGGCGTAAAGCTTCTTTAATTAGAATTGGGCTAAACTTTAAAAGGTCTTCAAAGCTCTTGTAATCATAGCTAACTTTTGTTTTACCTTCTATAATTGTTAGTTGAGCACGCTCTACAATTGCTGGAGTTTCTTTTTGAGCAAAACTGTAAGAACAGATGATCATAAATGAAAGAGTGTAAATGAGGTGAACTAATCTTTTCATATACTTATGATTTAATTTAGAAGCAACCAGCAGTTTTTTAAAAATTGCTGGTTGCAGAGTTTAATATTTTATGAGTTTATCGTACGCTCTTCTGGTTTAGTAAAATTTAGTTACTTCTTGACCTCAATTTCTAGTATAACTCAGGTTATGAGTTTTTCCACAGCGAATGCTACGATCAAAGGATGTTAATGGATAATGAAACTTTAGTTTTCTTCAGAGCACTACGTATCTTTAAAGAAAAGTAGCTTCGAAATGATTTAAAGCATTAAAAGACCTTAGAGAAAAAGCTTGCACGATAAACTCAGATTCGACGACTTCCGAAAAGAGATCGCCAGTACGATTTTACTACTTAAGGTGAGTTCGATTTAAAAATCAAATTAGAAAACCTGTAAACATTCCATATTCAATTGTAATATAAAGATTCCGCAAAGTCCTAAGAACTATAGACAGAGTAAGCGTTTGTTTGAAAACTTAAAATTTTAAACAAGCGATTTATTACTTACTTGCGGAGCATATACGACAGAACACTATTCTATTTAAGGACGATTTTTATCGAACTCACTTAGTTAAGCACAGTCAATTTATTGTGTTTTACGACTTTGTTTGAGTCCAAGAACTGCAATGATAAGTTGAACAATCAACGCTGCGCCGATCAAGTAGACAAATGTGTAAGTTTGAGTTGTGAGCGTTCCGCCATTAGCATTAGTAACGATAATGTCGTATTGGTATAATTCAATCACTTTAAATAGTGCTACCAATGTCAAGATTATCGAAACGACGAAAAGATTTTTTTGCATGACTTTTTCTTTTTAGTGGTTATTCTATTTTTTTAGATTTCTCACTAATTCTTCAAATTTTTGCACATCCTTTGGGTATTTTGCAACAAGTGCTTCGGCTGCAACCAATTGACGACTGTATGCCTGAGAATCATTCTTTAAAACGGTATCGATTAATTGCGAAATAGTGCTCGCAAAGATTTTTGAATAACCCGTTTTTAAAGCATTTTTCAAAGTTGCAGCTCGAGTTGCACGAATCGGCGTCAAAGGCTCAATTCTAAACACATCAGGTGTACATGAACATCTACTAAATGTGCCTAAGAAGCAGGTGCAAGAGGCAGTAGAGCCTGCTGCACAAGTAATTCGACATTCGTTTAAGAAGCAATCGGTTGCACAAGCTGTCTGAGCATTTGAAAAATTAGTGAATGCAAATGCGGCGATAATAAAATAAAAAAGTTTTTTCATGGTGTATAAAATTTAAAGTTAATTGCTGTTGTTACCGTTTTCAATTACAGCAATCATTGAAACGACATAAACTGAGCCTTCCAAACTCTTCTCAAACGGAGGAACTTTTCTTAATTTTTTCCAAAATTAAATAGTCGTTTTTAAACGCTGTTACGGTTTTTCCGTAAATCGTACTTTTTTTGTGAAATTTACTTGATTAATAATATCGAATAGGTT
>CALRVY020000112.1:0-9542 GCA_943371725.1 Pseudanabaena sp. UWO311
ATAATACGATCAAAACGGCCGGGTCTGCGAAAGGCCTGATCTAAACTCCAGGGTGCATTAGTGGCGCCAATAACCAGTACGCCCTCGTTTGATCCGTCGATTCCGTCGAGTTCTTGAAGAAACTGATTGATTAAGTGGCGGCTACTCGAAGTTTTCATATCGCTTCTACTGGCTCCTAATGCGTCGATTTCATCTATAAATAATACGCATGGCTGATTTTTACGCGCTAATTCGAATATTTCATGCAGATTTTTTTCGCTGTTGCCAATCCACATATCCAAAATGTCGTTTAAGCTTACGTTTAGAAATTTAGCTTGCACTTCGCCGGCAGTTGCTTTGGCGATGTAGGTTTTTCCGCAGCCCGGCGGGCCATAGAGCAGAATACCGCCACCCACTTTTTTCCCGTACGCTTTATACAGTTCCGGATGTAATAGTGGTTTGATGATTTTTAGTTCGATCTCTTTTTTAACATGGTCCATGCCGCCGACATCTTTAAAGCTGATGTCGGGTTTTTCAAGAAATTGAAAGCGGTCGCCTTCCATGTCGTTTTCGAAATAATCCAATTCACTGCTGCTGTTTCGCAACAACTGATCGAGCTCGTCGTCGGTATGATGCGGATTTAAGCGAAGCGATTTCTGATATACTTCCATAGCTTTGCTTATAGCATCTTCCTCAATAAGCGTTTTCGCGTAAAGTATAGCTATGGTCGGATCGGTATTGGTGCTAAAAAGCTCTTCCAAGATAACGCTGCTAGCCGAGTAGTTTTCTTTTGCGAAGTAAACTTGAGCCAAGCCAAATTTAATTTTGTCGCTGCTGCTGCGTTTTAAAAGTTCAAGAAATTCCTCTTCGGCTTCCGAATAGTTGCGCGCTGCTAATAGCGCTTCTGCCAGCATTTGTCGCAACGGAATGTTATCGGGCGATTGTTTTAACGCTTCTCGTAAACTCTCAATTTGTAATGGATTCATGCGTTTTTTGTTGGTACTAAGTCGCTAAAAGTAGTAAAAATGTTCGGAATTAATTTGGTGTACGGCAGCAGTTGTTAACTCTTGTAGTTTTTTTGATTTTTATTTGGGTGTGCCGGCGCAGTGGTGGCTTCGCCGCGTAGTAGTGGCGCCGTCGCGTGCTCCACTGTATCTTTTTAGCAAACATTTGGTGGAAATCCCGTACGCTAAAAAGGATGCCGTTGCGCCCGCTCACACGGGGGAGAGTATTAAGATGGAAGTATTAAGATTGGAGTATTAAGTATTAAGATTTGAGTATTAAGTATTAAGACAGGAAAGTTATTATTTGTTTTTTTAAAAAAGGGAAATGGAAGAACTTTCGGCTTTGCGAAAATTCATACGTAATATTGCAATATTACCTCGATTAAATTTCTTACAATCTGTATTTTAACTACATTAATTATTGTCGATTTTTGGAACTATTAGGTTTTAAATTCTGTTAATTCCGTGAGATCTGTGCGCCAAAATAAAGTTGTACAGCATCCAAGAAAAGGTTTCGCCAACTGTACAACCAAATACAAAATGAAAACAAAACGTTTAGTACGCGTTTCCGCGTTAGGGATTACCTTCGGTCAGTTCTGCTAAAGCCTCGGGCGCAGCAGAAAGCCCGACGGCGGCGATGACCTTCCACCAAACAAATGCCGCCGGAACGCAAAAAAAAACCGCTACGAAATGCAGCGGTTTAGATTAACTTCTAAAAACAATTATTTCTTCTTCTTAGCTTTTTCAGCTTCGGCAGCTTCCATCATTTCTTGCAACTTGCGTTGGAATTTACTTTGCTGCTTCGGCTCGCGCTGTTTGTTTTCCTGAATTTGTGCGTGAATCTTATCGTTATCTACAATATAATTCTTGATAACCAACATAATTCCAATAGTAAGCACGTTAGAAACAAAGTAGTACAAACTCAAGCCCGAAGCGTAGTTGTTGAAGAAAATCAACATCATAACCGGCGATATGTAAATCATGATTTTCATAATCTTCGCCATATCCGGCATGCCTTCTTGTTGCGGTTGTTGCATGGCCTGATCGCCTGTGGTCATTTTCATGTAAAAGAAAATAGCAATCGACGCAAGAATAGGGAACAAACTGATGTGATTTCCGTACAATGGAATGTAAAACGGCAATTGTACAACGGCATCGAACGAGGATAAGTCGTTTGCCCACAAAAATCCTTGCTGACGCAAAGCTAACTCAGCCGGGAAAAATTGAAACAAGGCGTAAAATATCGGCATTTGTAACAGCGCCGGAATACAACCTGCCATTGGGTTAACGCCCGCTTTCGAATACAATTTCATGGTTTCCTGCTGGCGCTTCATCGGGTCTTTCTTGAATTTCTCGTTTAATTCGGCAATATCAGGACGCAACACTTTCATTTTCGCCTGAGATAAAAACGATTTATACGTAATGGGCGACAACACCAATTTAATCAGGATGGTGAATAAGATAATTGCCCAGCCTTGTGCCAAAAAGCCCGATAAAATATCGTAAGCCGGAATAAAGAAATAACGGTTTATCCAACCGAAAATTCCCCAACCTAGCGGAACAATGTACTCTAAGTCGCGCTCGTAGCCTTTCAGTAATTTGTAATCTGTCGGACCAAAATACCAATGCATGTTTTGGTTTATTTCGCCTGCCTGGGCTTTCAGTGCAATTTTCGCCTTGAAATCTTTTGTGAAAAGCGTATCCACTTCTTCGTCTTTCACGAGATTGTTTGACAGTAAATCGGCTTTTGCAAACGGTTTGTCTGTTAACAATATGCTTGAGAAAAAGTGCTGTTTGAATGCTACAAATTTCACCGATTCCGGATTTTCGGTAGCATCGTTGCCTTGACCTACGTAACTGGTTTTGTCATCTTCGTATTGGTAGTAGATTTCAGCATAACGATTTTCGTATGAAACGCTTTTCTCATTGCGGAACGTTTTCAAATTCCACTCGAGCTCCACCGCTTGCTTAGGCGACAAAACGCTGGTTAATCCTTGTGAAACTAGGTCGAATCCAACCAAATAATCTTTTGGTTTTAGGCTATAACGGTACTCAAGAAAACCGCCGTTTGCTGTTTTGGCTTTTAGCGAAAGTATTTGGTTATCGCCACTTTTTAGCAATTGTGGCTCAAAGTATAAATCGGCCGTATTGATGATTTTATTATCCGACGTGATTAACTTCGTATTGAAGTTCGCATTGTTGTTTTGAATCAAACGAACAAGTTCGCCACTGCCTTTTTTGAAACGCTCATAGTTTTTCAAAGTGGCTTCGGTTACTTGTCCGCCTTTAAGTGCAATTTTCAAAGAAAGAACCTCATTGGCGAGCTGCACTTCTTTTTTGGCATTTTGCTGGGCTAGGGCAGCACTGTTTCCAAAGACACCAAATTTTTGCGAGTATGCACTGCTGTCGGCTGCTGTAGTTACTGCTGCCGTCGTTGCAGGTAATGCTTTTGTTGGCGCTTGCTCGGTTTTTGGTTTAGTTGAAGCTTCGGGCGCTGTAGGCTGATTTTGATACATGATCCAAAACAGCAAGCCGAAAATTAAGGCGAAGCCGATGATGGTGTTGAGGTCTAACTTTTTTTCTTCCATTGATTAAAAATCGTGAGTTACTTTTGTTTTGCTTTGACCGTTGCTTCTACAAACGCTACAAAAAGCGGATGCGGATTGGAAACGGTACTTTTATATTCAGGATGGTATTGAACACCAATAAAAAACGGATGTTCGGGTAATTCGATAATTTCTACCAAGTTCGTATCTGGGTTAACGCCCGAAGTAACTAAGCCGTGCTGTTGCAGGACTTCTTGGTAATCGCCGTTAAATTCGTAACGGTGTCTGTGTCGTTCCGAAATGGCAGTAGTTTTGTAAATCTTTGCTGCCAGAGAATTTTCTTTCAATTCGCATTTCCACGCACCTAAACGCATGGTTCCTCCTTTTTCAGTGATGGTTTTTTGTTCTTCCATCAAATCGATGACAGGAAATGCCGTTCCTCGGTTCATTTCGGTTGAATTCGCATCTTTAAGTCCGGCGACATTTCGTGCAAATTCGATAACCGCCATTTGCATTCCCAAGCAAATTCCCAAAAACGGAATTTTCTTCTCACGCGCGTAACGTACGGTTTCGATTTTTCCTTCGATTCCGCGTTCTCCAAAACCTGGCGCGACTAAAATTCCGTCGAGTCCGGCAAGTTTTGTAGCTACGTTATGTGAGTCAACATGCTCTGAATGTACGGAAACGATATTAACCTTCGTTTCGTTTGCCGCTCCGGCGTGAATAAAGGCTTCAAGTATCGATTTATACGAGTCTTGTAATTCTACATATTTTCCAACCAAACCAATATTTACCACATGCTTCGGATTTTTTAATCGGTGTAAGAATACATTCCAATTCTTTAAATCCGGAATCGATTTTGGTGGTAAATTCAATTCGCGAAGCGCCACAACGTCTAGTCCTTCTTCCAACATGAGATTCGGAACTTCATAAATTGTTGAAGCATCAATCGATTGGATTACGGCTTCGCGTTTCACGTTGCAGAAAAGTGCGAGTTTGCTGCGTAGTTCGTCGGATAGTTCGTGTTCGGTGCGACATACCAAAATGTCGGCTTTAATTCCGCTTTCCATTAAGGTTTTAACCGAGTGTTGCGTTGGTTTGGTTTTCAACTCGCCTGCAGCAGCCAAATACGGAATTAAGGTAAGATGAATCACAATGGCGTTCGATTCGCCCAATTCCCAAACCAATTGACGCACCGACTCGATGTAAGGCAACGATTCAATATCGCCAACGGTTCCACCAATTTCTGTAATCACGATGTCGAAATTACCGGTATTTCCCAGCAATTGCATACGTTCTTTGATTTCGTTGGTGATATGCGGAACCACTTGTACTGTTTTTCCTAAAAATTCGCCACGGCGCTCTTTTTCGATTACCGATAGGTACACACGTCCGGTGGTGACGTTATTTGCTTGTGAAGTTGGTACATTGAGAAAACGCTCGTAATGTCCGAGGTCGAGGTCGGTTTCGGCGCCGTCGTCGGTAACGTAACATTCTCCGTGTTCGTACGGATTTAGCGTTCCTGGATCGACGTTAATGTACGGGTCAAATTTCTGAATCGTCGTTCGATACCCGCGTGCCTGCAGTAATTTAGCAAGCGATGCTGCGATAATACCTTTCCCCAATGAAGAGGAAACGCCACCGGTAACAAAGACGTACTTGGTTTGATTCATGATAATGTAGTTGTTGTGTTGTAGTTGTGGTTTCGTAAAAAAACGTGGCAAAAGTACGTAATTTTAGAGCTATTTTTTTGGAAAATCGGCTCTTAATTTTCGCAACAGCGGTTCGAGTCCGTTTACTTTGATTTCCAGAACCTCACGGAGTTGCTGTCCGAGTTTTCCCGCCGGAAATCCCTTTTGCTGAAACCAGACCAAATAGTACTCGGGCAATTCGCTCAAATAGCGATCTTGGTATTTTCCGAACGGCATTTTAGCGTGCGACAATTCGAGTAAGTGCTGTTTGTTGGGAGCGTCCAACATTTATAATGCGTAATGAAAACGGATGTTCTGAATCAGTTCAGGATGTAAAGAATGGTGGACAGGACAAGTTTTTGCCGTGCGTTCAAGAATAAGTTTACTTTTTTCATCTAGATTTTGAGGTAAGTACATCTCAATAACGATTTCGCTAATCCGACGCGGTTCGGCGGCCATGATTTTGGTAACTTCGGCGTAACTGCCCGCCAAGTCAATCTGCATTTCATCTGCTTTAATGCCCATAACGGTAAACATACAAGCGGCTAAAGCATTGGCCACATAGTCGGTAGGCGAGAAGGCTTCGCCTTTTCCGTGATTGTCGATAGGCGCATCACTGGTAATTTCATTTCCTGAAGCTAGGTGTACCGATTTTGTTCGCAATTGTCCTTTGTATGTTACTTTACTTGTCATTAGTTAATCGTTTTTACAGATAGATCGGGTTGGTATTGCAAAATGTAAATGCCGGCATTGCGCGCTCCGTTTTTAGTATTCTCGTACTTGAATCGGTTTTCTAGTCCATTCGTTTCGCCTTCAAACAATTCCTTTTCGTTTTTGGTTGTTGCTAAACGGTTAACGATATCAATTGTAACATCGAAACCGCGAATGGCAAATTGGGTTGGGTTCGATTTGTGCTTGGCTCGATACGCTTCTCGAAACGGTATATCTTCCGTTAATTCGGTGGTTACTGAAGGTGTAATTAAGCCCAGTTTTGCCAATTTTTCAATGGAAATCTCTTCGTAATCAAAGGTTTCGTTTTTGTCGAGCGTTACTGGCGTTACCTTGTACGTTGTAGATAAAGCAGTTAATGCGTTGATAAAGTTAAGAGCCAAGCCGGTTTTTTCGCTTTCAAATAGAATGTAATTCACTTTCGTGGAATGTAAAAGGGGTTGAATCAATTCTTTGGTAACACCGCCTTTTTCGGTTAGTGGAATGAAGACAATATCTTTGTAATTGGCTTTAAGATAATTTGTTAGCGCCACTTTCTTGGGTTCAACAATAGCTAAAATCTTGGCGTCTTTTTCGTAAAGGAATTCCAAAGTTTCGTCGCGAAGCACGTTCGAATCGGGCATGGTTTGTACCAAATTTTTAAACTTCTTGTCGTAATCTTTGCTTAAAGGCGAAACGACCAGCGTTTTTGATTTTGCGAGCAGTTCGCAAGTTTTTTCGACGTGATTTTGGTAAAACGGACCAATAACAGCATCGTACGAAGCTAAATTTTCCGACTTAATCAAATCGGCAACTTTCGAACTTTGTTTGCTTTCGCCACTATCGAAATAACTCACCTCAACCGAAACGCCGTCTTGTTTTAATGAATCGATTGCCGCTGCGACACCGCTGTAAAAATCAAGCGTCATGTTAAGAAAACGATCTGCTTTAAGTTTATTTGCTACCAACGGAATCGAATCGACATCGATTTTTTCTAGATTAAAAGGCATTAAAACCGCAAGTTTCACGGCTTTATTTACTGATTTTAGATCAACTTTTTGGGTATCGGTTTTTTCTTCATCAGGAATTATCAATGTCATTCCTTCTTGCAAACCATTCTTAAGTTCAGGATTTAACGCAATAAGTTCATCTACAGTTGTCTTGTATTTTTTAGATAATCCGTAAAGCGTTTCTTTTGGAGCTACCGTGATTGTTTTTTCAACCTCTTTTTCGACAGATTTTTCAGGCGCTGGAGCCGGTGTTGGTTCCGGCTCTACGTAAGTGCCGGGTTTAATTTTAAGACGAAACCCGATTTGTAAACCCGTTTTAATTTCGGGATTTAAAGTTTCCAAATCCGTTACGCTCATGCCGTATTTTTTGGCGATTCCGTATTTGGTTTCTTTCGGTTCAACGATGTGAAAATTAGTTTCAGATTTCGCAGTTGCTTTTTCAGCCGATTTGCCATTCTTTTTTTCTGCTTTAAGCGAAAGTACATCGCCGGGTTGTATTCCTTTTTTAGCATCTGGATTTGCAGCTATCAGATCGGCTTCCGAAACGCCGTATTTTTTTGCGATGCTGTAAACGGTTTCGCCACTAGCAACAGTGTGTGTTTTATCAGTTGCTTTTTTAGCAGCTTCTTCTACTTTTTTGGTCGTTTCTTTTTTTGTGGCAGAATCAGCAGTTGTTTGAATCAGCAGTGTCATTTCCGGTTTCAGTCCAGCTTTTGCATCCGGATTTAAACGATAAATATCCGCTGGCGTTACCTTATACTCTTTGGCGATTGAGGTTACGGTTTCACCCGCTTTTACTTGATGCTTTTTTATGCTTTGCGCCGAAGCGGAAATCGCAAAAAACAAAACAAATACAAACAATACTTTTTTCATATAAAACTTATTGGCAAAAACTATTCCCATTCTATGGTTGCAGGTGGTTTTGAACTAATGTCGTACACCACGCGATTCACTCCTTTTACTTTATTGATGATTTCATTACTAATTTTCATTAAGAAATCGTATGGCAAATGTACCCAATCTGCGGTCATTCCGTCGGTTGATTGCACCGCGCGTAAAGCCACCACTTTTTCGTAGGTACGTTCGTCGCCCATAACACCAACCGAATTTACGGGAAGCAGTATCGCGCCTGCTTGCCAAACGCTGTCGTACAAGCCCCACGATTTTAATCCCTCGATGAAAATCGAATCGACTTCTTGTAACAAGCTTACTTTTTCGGGTGTGATGTCGCCTAAAATTCGAATCGATAAACCCGGTCCTGGAAAAGGATGGCGACCCAGTAGCGCGGCATCAATTCCCAACGTTTTGCCCACGCGACGAACTTCGTCTTTGAATAGCATCCGCAAGGGTTCGACGATTTTGAGTTTCATATAATCGGGCAAACCGCCTACGTTGTGGTGTGATTTTATGGTTGCCGACGGTCCTTTTACCGAAATCGATTCGATGACGTCGGGATAAATAGTTCCTTGTGCAAGCCAAGTTACGTCTTCGATTTTGTGTGCTTCTTGATCGAAAACTTCGATAAAAACGCGTCCGATGGCCTTTCGTTTGGCTTCGGGTTCGCTAATTCCGGCGAGAGCATCTAGAAATTGTGCGCTGGCATCGACACCTTTAACATTCAAGCCCATGTGCTCGTACTGTTTGAGCACGTTTTCGAATTCGTTTTTGCGCAGAAGTCCGTTGTTTACAAAAATGCAATACAGATTTTTACCGATGGCTTTGTGGAGTAAAACGGCCGCCACGGTAGAATCGACGCCGCCCGAAAGACCAAGAACTACACGGTCGGAACCGATTTTAGTTTGCAATTCGGCGACGATTTCTTCGACAAAGGCGTTTGGCGTAAAGTTTTGTTCGATTTTCGCGATATCGACCAAGAAATTTTTTAGCATTTGCATGCCGTCGGTGCTGTGATACACTTCGGGATGAAATTGAATGGCGTAGGTTTGCTCGCCTTCGATACGGTACGCTGCATTTTCAACGTCGTGTGTACTTGCCAAGCGAATGCCGTTTGTTGGCAGCGATTTTATGGTATCGGAATGACTCATCCACACTTGTGAATTTGCAGTAATGTTAGCTAGAAACGCTTCGTTTTCTTTGAGATACGACAGGTTTGCGCGGCCGTATTCGCGGATGTTCGAAGGCGCAACCTCGCCGCCGTTAAAGTGTGCTAAATATTGAGCGCCGTAGCAAACGGCAAGTAGCGGCACCTTTCCACGAATTTCTGATAAATCGGGATGAGGAGCATCCTCGGCACGAACCGAAAACGGCGAACCGGATAGAATTACAGCTTTAAAATCTTTGAGATTTGCAGGCGGTTGGTTATAGGGAAAAATTTCGCAAAAGATGTTTAATTCGCGAACGCGGCGTGCAATTAGTTGCGTGTATTGCGAGCCGAAATCTAAAATAAGTACGTTGTGTTGCATGCGCAAAAGTACGTTTTTGAACGGCATCGTGCAACGCCGATTTTGCAGTTGTAGCGATTTTTTGGCAACGATTGCCGCGCTAACGATTAGCTGCGGTCGGTTCGGCTGTTAGCCTTGGGTGCGTTTAAGCTTAATAGCGTTTCAAATGCAATCAATAGAAATAGCAGTTTGGGTTAATTAG
>CALRVY020000113.1:0-9427 GCA_943371725.1 Pseudanabaena sp. UWO311
TTTTCTTTGTCGTATAATATTAACTATTAATAAGTTATGGCAATTAAGAAACAATTCATAAAAAGCAAACCCGTTTGTAAAGTAACTTTTACTGTTGAGGCAGCAGAAGCACAAACTGTAGCGGTAGTTGGTGATTTCAATAATTGGAATCCAGAAGCTGGCGCACTTGCAAAGCAAAAAAATGGTACTTTCAAAGCTACAATTGAAGTAGCTAAAGATGCAAACTACGAGTTTAAATACTACGTTGATGGCGCATACCAAAACGAACCTGAGGCCGATTCATTTCAGTGGAACGACTTCGCTAATGCAGAAAACAGCGTTTTAGCAGTATAAAAGAAGCCGTCTCACAACTTAAATTGAGACGGTTTTTTTATTTTTCTAGATTTTGTTTTGTTTTAAGCTTTTTTGTTTTGGGAGCAAAATTGCCTTTATGCGGCAATTTTCTTTCTTAGATTGTGTGCGAGTGCCATTAATCCGAACTCTAACTCGGTTTTTTTGATTCCCTTTAAAGTAAACCGTCTAAAATTGTGATTGTGCTTGAGTTGGGCAAATACGGGTTCTACATCTGCTGTACGTTGTTTTCTTTTTTTTATTCCTGTTTCACTAGTAAGCAGCTCTCTAATTTTTTGTTTATGCCTTTCTAAATTCGGATTTCTTTCGATGATCCTGTTTCCTTTGGCACTAAAACAAGATCCTCGCAGGGGACAACCTTCGCAATTTTGTGCTTGGTAATGTGATACATGCTGTTTGTATCCAGCCTCATTGTATTTAATTCGATCTTGAATTTTGTGCATTTTTTGCCCCATCGGACAAACATAATAATCCTGTTGCTCGTTGTAATAAAGATTTTCCTTACTAAAAGGTTTGTGCTTTTTCTGATAGGTCTTGTCTTGCTCTTTATCAAAGGTATTGTACTTCACGTAAGGCATTAAACCTTGTTGTTCTAAGTAGTCGTAATTCTCTTCACTTCCGTAGCCTGCGTCAGCAGTAATAGCTTTTAGTTCTTGAAAAACTTCCTCTCCGAAGGTTTCTTTTAAATTTTCTAAATGAGGTTTAAGGGTTTTGGTATCGGTTGGATTTTGGTGTAAGGAATAAAAAATTATGATTTGGTTTTCGGTGGATATCTGTGCATTATAGCCGGGTTTAAGTTGTCCGTTTTGCATATGGTCTTCTTTCATACGCATAAAAGTAGCGTCAGTATCGGTTTTGCTGTAGGAATTTCGACTTCCCATAATCGCTTCTTGTTCTTGATACTTCTGAAGATTCTTCTCGAAGTTTTGTTTGATATAGCGAAGTTTTGCTTTGGCTTTAGAGGAAGCTTTTTCATTACCGGAGAGCTTAGCATCTATTTGCGCAACCGTTTTTTGGATAACTTCTTTGCTGATCTCTTTAAACTGTTGGGGTTCGGGATTGGGGTCATCATCAGTAGAGATGCTTTGCGCATACTTCCATAAAGCTTCCAACTGGTCAAGCATTTTAGCTTTATTGGTTTTAATGCTATTGCCCCAAACAAAGGTGTACTTGCCCGCTTGCGCTTCTATTTTTGTACCATCGGTATAGATTTGCTTTAATGAAATAAGGCCCTCGGAAGCCAGCATCAACACAACTTGCTTGAAGATCTCTTTAAAACTCTCTTTAAGTTTGTTACTTCTAAATCGGTTAATGGTGTTGTGATCTACCACAGCCATACCGGTTAACCACATAAAATTGATGTTCTCGCGTATGGCTAATTCAATTTTACGGGACGAATAAATGTTTGTCATGTACGCATACAGCATAACTTTTAATAACATCTTAGGATGATACGACGGATTGCCCTCTTTACTGTACGCTTTTAAAAGCGGCTGAATGTTAATTGACTCCACCACTTGGTCAACCACGCGAACGGGGTGTTTGGCAGGAATGATTTCATCAAACGAATGAGGGAAAAGTGTTGCTTGTCGTTGGTTATAAAGCTTGAAATTCATGCGTAATCATCTGTAAATCAGATATAAATATACAAAAAACAAACTGAAAATCCAACAAAAAATAATAAAAAAACCGCCTCAGGTTGTGAGACGGCTTCTTTTATTTCTCTTTTAAACCACGTTCGATTTAAAAAAAATAATTATCAGACTTTTAGTGCCAATACGTTCCCGCTAATCCCGCAAACATTCCTGCCCAGAGTAAAGCGAAAAACAACAGCAACCCTAAAAATTTACCTACCAAACTCATCCCTATGTTTTGGTATGGAAAAGACATTAATAGGTAAAGAACAATACCCGCAGTAAATCCCGAAAGTGCTGAAGTAATTATCGGACGTAACATCCAATACGACCCCCAACTCGGGCTTGGGTTCCGAACCGTGTACAAAAAAGCAGCAATGATGCTCAATCCTATTGATGCCCCAATAACGGCATAGGAAAAAAGCGCGCCACTTTTTATCGGCGAGTTAACATTTGATTCCATTTCAGTAGTAGTTTTTTTTGTAACGCAAATTACAATCAAAAAGTATTAGCAAAAATGTAAATCATCAAATTTTTAACAAAAAAATTAGAGCTTCCTTATTTTTGTAGAAGAAAAACTACAAATTGACATTATAGCTTGATTTTATACGAACCACTTGCCGTCTTTATAATATAAATACCAGCGGCTATTTCTTGGTCGAAAACACCATTTTCTAAAGTAAAATTCTTAACAATTCTGCCCATCATATCATATAAAAGGGCGGGAGTAGGTTGTTCTACATTCTTTACTAAAATCCTTCCCTCTCCCATCGAACGGATTTCTATTTCTGTTCGAATTAAATCCGGATTACTCAAATTAGCGTTTGCAAATAACCACAAGTATAACGCTCCGAACTCTCCTCGCCAATAGCTTTCCGTATGAGTGCCATAACTATCGAATTTAAGCAGCGTGTTGCTTTGCGCTGTTCCCGATTCCACAATCTTGTTGCGAACGGTCGTAACATGAGTTACCATATTCCCATATTCGTTATTTCCCGCCACGAAATACAATTTTAAATCGTTTGTATTGGTTGCTAAATCATCGATATACGAAGTAAAATTGCTGTACGAAAACCAATACGCCGGACTCAAAGCGCCTACTTTTCCGAACGATTCCGGATGTGCCAATGCACCGTACGTAGCAATTAGCGCACCCATCGAACTGCCGATAATCGCCGTAGTTTCCGGACTCTCAAGTGTACGGTAATTCGCATCGATATACGGTTTCAGCGTTTCTGCAATAAAATCGATATACAAAGCACCCTGACCTCCGCCGTACTGCGGATTATTCCACGGCGAATATTCGTTCAATCGTTCCGCACCGCCGTTGTCAATTCCCACAACTATGGCTCCGTAATCTCCGCCGGCAAAAAGCGAATTCAAGGTTTCATCTACTTGCCATTCGCCGGAAAATGAAGTTGCCGCATCAAATAAGTTCTGCCCGTCTTGCATGTACAAAACCGGATATTCTTTCGTTGAAGTTTGGTAATCGGGCGGCAAATACAACCAAATACGTCGGTTGCGATTGAGTTGCGGCATGAAAAAATTCGTACTCAAAATACTCACATTCGCAGCTGCCGTACTGTTGTTTCCGCCAGCGCCTAAATCTTCCCAAGACAGTATCGATAAATTAAGCGTACTATCCACCGTAGCCCAAGAAAAGGTGCGATCAGGTAAGAAATTCCCCGTTGCATTGCCTTCCACAGTGGCCCAAGAACCGCGCGTAAACTTAAATGCCGCAGTTCCGGTTCCCTGCGGAATCGTTATTTGTAGATTCCCCAAATTATCGGGCGTAAGTATGTAGTTCGGATCCGCCGGATTCCAACCGTTAAAATTTCCCGCCACATAAATTGTTGCTCCCGCGGGTGTGTTTGCAGGCGTTGCCGTTACTTTAATCGTGACTTGCGCCCAGAATGGAAGTGCAACGAAAAGCAAAAGAAGGGTCGTGTAATTTTTTATCATAGCTACAGTTAAATAATGTGAGTTCGATGTTTGAATTAATGTTAGAAAGACTTTTCAATGGTGAGCTTTACAAAATAGCGTCGCAGAATTCACTCTTTATAATCTAAGGTTTTCAATAGGAGTGTTCTAACAAAGATTTTTAGGTTGCACGCATATTAAATCTTAGTTTTTACCGGCAATGCGTTTAATCATGCCGTCAAAAATAAAGAAATGAAAGGGTAACATCGCATACCAATACAATCTTCCCCACAATCCGCGCGGACGAAATGTGGCAATTTGATGCAATACCCGATTTTCGTCTATTGAAAACTCCAGCCAAGCCTCGCCCGGAAGCTTCATTTCTGCAAAAAGCAACAAACGTTTTTGCTCTTTATCAGCTAAGAGTACGCGCCAAAAATCCAGCGCATCGCCGTTGTCTAAATGTGTCGGATGAGTTCGCCCACGCCGCAAACCCACGCCGCCAACCAACTTATCGATGTGCCCGCGCGTTTTCCACAACCAGTTTCCATAGTACCAACCGCGCATGCCGCCAATCGACCAAATATTTTCCAAAACCACTTGCTCGTCGGAAATTTCAATTTTTTGATGATCTTTCAAGCAGCCGTACCGCGGAACCTGAACAAATTCTTTCAAACTTCCTTGCAATCGGCCACTCACGCGACTGTCTTTCCAGCTCGAAATCACCAAATTCTGTTCAATTTTTACAAATGCCAATTTAATGGCGTCGGTGTACGAAATGGGTTTTATTCCCAGTAAACGCTGCAATTTGGTGTCTTTTGCAACCACTTCCACGGTCATGCTATCCACTAAATTTGCCGCCAATTTATAAGTGGTTGAGGTTACAAAATGCAGCCAATAACTCGACAATTTCGGCGTCATTACCGGAACGGTGAAAATCCACACTCTAAAACCACGCGTCTTGGCGTACAGTTGCAACATTTGTTTATACGTGAGAATGTTAGGGCCGCCAATGTCGAACGATTGTCCCATGCAATCTTCGCGCAACAATACTCCGAGTAGGTATTTAATCACGTCGCGAATGGCAATGGGCTGCGTTTTGGTTAAAACCCATTTTGGGGTGATCATTACAGGCAATTTCTCGCACAAATCGCGAATAATTTCGAACGACGAGCTGCCTGATCCCACAATTATTCCGGCGCGAAGAACGGTAACAGCTGCTGGTCCGCGGTACAGCTCGTCTTCCACACTTTTACGCGATTGCAGGTGTTTCGACAAAACGCTGTCGTTTACAATGCCGCTCAAATACACCACTTGTTTAATGCCGCTGAAACGCATGTATTGGTTGAAATTTTGCGCCGATTTCAGTTCCAAAGCATCAAAATCGTTGGTAGAATTCGACATGGAATGTATCAGATAGTACGCCACATCGGCCTGCGGAACTTGTGGATTTTCGGTAACGTTTTCCAGAAAATCGACTTCCCAAATGCTCACTTTATCGAGCGTTTCGAGGTCTAAGCCAATCCGACTTCGGTCGCGCACGCAGCAAATAACTTCGTGTCCGGCTGCCAGCAATTCCGGAAGTAAGCGTCGGCCCACATAGCCATTAGCACCTGTTAAAAGAATTTTCACTTTCGACTGATTTTATCGCACAAACGCCTTAATCAAAGGAGTTTTCGCAGAAATTCTTCTAAAGGTAACAGATTCTCAAAAAACGATTGTTAATGCCGGACTAATTTTTTGGGCAAACCGGCAGTTCCCTAGCCGAGGCCCACCGCTGCCGTCGCGCTGTTCGCTGCAACTCCTCGCTGCCGGTGGAAACCACACGGCAGCTGTGGGGTTTCCGCTGCCATCGCTTTTGCGGAAATAGTGCTCAACGTGTGTGCGTAACTAGCGGTAGTTGACTTTGAAAAATGAATTGCAATAACAGATTTCGAATCCGCGCGGTCTCGTTATACAAACAATAGTTGTAAGGCAAAAAAATTGGGCATTTCTCCGCCAACGGATCCACGCCACTTGTTCGCCGAGGCGAATAGCAAAAACTAAAATGCGGAGGGTAACCATTAGCCCAATTATACGCGCAAATTTCCCAATCTTTCAATCTCGAAATCTTTAAATCTCAAAATCAGGTTCAAATTACGGTTTTCCCGTAACCAACTTTCGTTTTTTCTTCGTAGGGATAAACCCGTTTTCCCCTTCCCGTTTGGGCGAAGCTCCCAAAAAAAATCGACATGGCATTACGGAAAAACCGTAAATCGTATAATTTTTGAAAAAAAGGGTAGTAAATGAAAATACAGCTTCAATACAGTAGCTTGTTTGCGCAGATTTCAAATCTTCGCGATTTCGCGCCCAGGATTATTTCTCTCGAATGTAAATATCAATCGGAACGCCTTCAAAATCCCATTGTTCGCGGATTTTATTTTCCAGAAAACGTTTGTACGGATCTTTTACATACTGCGGTAAATTCGCAAAAAATACAAACTGCGGTGTTGGTGTTGGCAATTGCATGCAATACTTAATCTTTACGTATTTTCCTTTCAAAGCTGGTGGTGGAAACGCTTCGATCAGTTTCAACATATGGTCGTTGAATTTCGAAGTGGGTATGCGCTGCGTTTTGTTTTCGTACACTTTAACGGCCGTCTCGAGCGCTTTTAATAAGCGTTGTTTGGTTAAAACCGAGACAAACAAAATGGGTACGTCGGTAAACGGACTAATTTCTTCGCGAATACGATC
Source organism: Pseudanabaena sp. UWO311 (assembly GCA_943371725.1). Lineage (GTDB taxonomy): Bacteria > Bacteroidota > Bacteroidia > Flavobacteriales > Flavobacteriaceae > Flavobacterium. The sequence continues at coordinate 6,639 of CALRVY020000113.1, forward strand.
GGCGTATTGTTTCGACGACATGGTGTCTTTTTCCACCAAATCCCATTTGTTTACTAAAATCACGATGCCTTTTCGGTTTTTCTCTGCTAACCAAAAAATACTTTGATCTTGACCTTCGAATCCGCGCGTTGCATCAATCACTAAGATGCAAATATCCGAATGCTCAATGGCACGTACCGAGCGCATGACCGAATAAAACTCAAGATCTTCTTTCACTTTTGCCTTTCGGCGAATTCCAGCCGTATCGACCAAATTAAACTTGAAGCCAAATTTTTCAAAACGGGTATCAATCGAATCGCGCGTGGTTCCTGCAATGTCGGTTACAATGTAACGGTCTTCGCCAATAAGCGCATTGATAAAGCTCGATTTTCCAGCGTTTGGTCGGCCCACCACGGCAAAGCGCGGTAATTCCTCTTCAGCTACTACTTCTACTTCGGGTTCAGGAAGTGCTTGCATTAATGCATCGAGTAAATCGCCGGTTCCGCTGCCCGAAGTACTCGCTAAAGTGTAGTATTCGCCTAAACCGAGATTGTAAAATTCAATCGCGTCTTTTTCGCGCATCGAATTGTCTACTTTATTCACAGCCAATAAAACCGGCTTTTGAACTTTTCGAAGTAAACTCGCTACCGTTTCATCCATTGGAGTTATTCCTTCTTCGACATCGGTAACAAATATGATTGCGTCGGCTTCGTCGATGGCTAGTTCCACTTGCTTGCGAATTTCGCCTTCAAAAATATCGTCGGAACCTTTAATGTAACCGCCGGTATCGATAACCGAAAAAGTTCGGCCGTTCCATTCACTCTTGCCGTAATTGCGGTCGCGCGTTACGCCGGCAACCGAATCTACAATCGCTTCTCTGCGCTGTATCAGTCGGTTAAATAAGGTTGATTTGCCAACGTTTGGTCTTCCTACTATTGCAACAATCTGGTTCATGGCCTAAAATTTGGCGCAAAGGTAAGCAATCAAAAACGAATGGAAAACCGGCGTAAATTGTGTGGTTATTTTGATTTACTGATAGCCAAAACGCTTCAGCTGTCGGATGTTTCGGCGCCAGTCTTTATTGACTTTCACAAATAGTTCAATGTGAATTTGCTTGCCGAAGAATTGTTCCATCGTAGCACGCGCTTCTATTCCTACTTTTTTTAACGCTGCGCCTTTATGGCCAATGATAATTCCTTTTTGTGTATCGCGCTCCACCATAATTACCGCTCGAATTCGAATAATGTTGTCGTCTTCCAGAAATTCTTCGGTTTCAACCTCCACGGCGTACGGAATTTCTTTATCGTAGTTCAGTAATATCTTTTCGCGAATAATTTCATTTACAAAGAAACGTTCGGGCTTGTCGGTTAAAGCATCTTTTGGATAATAGGGCGGACACTCGGGCAGCAACTCCAAAATCCGATTAAAAACTTCGGTTACTTGAAAGTTGTTGAGTGCTGAAATGGGATAAATCTCGGCATTGGGAACCTGCGTTTTCCACAACTGTACCTGCGCTTCAAGCTCTTCTTGCGACGACTTGTCGATTTTATTTAAAAGCAATAAAACCGGAATTTTTGAATGAATAATTCGATTGAAAAACGCCTCGTCTTTGAGTTCTTTTTCGCCAATTTCAACCATGTAAATAAGCACGTCGGCGTCTTCAAAAGCCGATTTTACGAATTGCATCATCGACTCCTGCATTTCGTACGCCGGTTTAATGATTCCGGGCGTGTCGGATAAAACTACCTGAAAATCGTCGCCGTTTACAATACCCAAAATGCGGTGTCGCGTGGTTTGCGCTTTCGATGTGATGATGGAAAGGCGTTCGCCAACAAACGCATTCATGAGCGTGGATTTGCCAACGTTTGGATTTCCGATAATGTTTACAAATCCGGCCTTATGTGTCATGTATGAAAAATTTCTGCAAAGATAAGCCGATTTTTCTCGAAGCAAGAATTGCCTTACAATTGGCTACGAAAACGATATAAATGGGAAATTTATTATGCGCGCATAGCTTTTTAAAGGTATTTTTTCTTAACTTCGCACACAATAAATCTTAATCATAGAGAAATGAAAATATTGGTTTGTATCAGTCATGTTCCGGATACGACGTCGAAGATTAATTTCACGGATGGCGACACGAAGTTCGACACGAATGGTGTTCAGTTTGTGATTAACCCGAATGATGAGTTTGGATTAACTCGTGCGATTTGGTTTCAGGAACAACAAGGTGCAAGTGTAACGGTGGTAAATGTGGGTGGAGCAGACAGTGAGCCAACCTTGCGTAAAGCTTTGGCGATTGGTGCAAACGACGCCATTCGTGTTAATGCAGAGCCTACCGATGGTTTTTTTGTAGCGAAACAATTGGCTGAGGTTGCCAAAGCGGGCAATTACGATTTGATTATCGCTGGAAAAGAATCGTTGGATTACAACGGCGGAATGGTTCCGGGTATGTTGGCAGCTTTGTTGAACATCAATTTTGTGAATTCGTGTATTGGTTTAACTGTGGAAGGCACAACAGCCAAAGCGGTTCGCGAAATGGACGGTGGCAAAGAAACGATGTCGGCACAATTGCCATTAGTAATTGGCGGACAGAAAGGTTTAGTTGAGGAGAAAGATTTACGTATTCCGAACATGCGCGGTATTATGACGGCTCGTACTAAAACGCTCACTGTTTTGGAACCGGTAGCTGCAGATCAGGCGTCGAAGTCGGTGAAGTTTGAGAAGCCGGCGGCAAAGCAAGCGGTAAAGTTGGTTAGTGCCGACAATTTGGATGAGTTAATCAATTTGTTGCACAACGAAGCGAAGGT
>CALRVY020000114.1:0-9424 GCA_943371725.1 Pseudanabaena sp. UWO311
AATAAGAAATCGATTACAGCGAAGTATTTGAAGGAGAAGTTGTAAATGGATTCCAGTCGCTAATTTCTTCGAAAAGAGTCGAATGAGAATTGTATTGACGATAAAAATATCGTTATGAAAACCCCGTTATATTTTCGAGCGCTTAGGCAGTAGTTTGTGAATTTCCTGCAAAAAGAGAAAATTGGAATAAAAATTGTTTTAATTTTGAAGATGAAAAGTAAAAAACATGATGTCACTTATTAATCTTTTCAAAAAATCAACACCGAAAGATACGGGATTACGAGGAACCACTGAGGGTCGCTTGTATGTAGATAAAAAAGTTTTCTACAACAGAAAAGAAGTTAGGGAAGCCATCAAAAGTTTAAAAGAATCCGTCGTTATTAAGGAGCAGATAGAGGCACATAGAATCTAGTATATGATGCCCTATAACCTACTATTGCTGCCCGTAATCGTTGGCTATTTCATATTAATTTATTCACATTACTTCAAGTATAATACGCAGCGTTTAACACAAAACCGCATACTTTTTGAATCTGTTTCTGTTGCGTTGCTAATTATTGTATTCGGTTTTCTGTTAAGAACAGTAGTAGAATTGATATTTCCTGAATTAACGCCTTTTCTCGTCAAACAGCTTGAATTTGTTCCGATTAAGAAGGTCGATTATTTTTGGACTATCTTCTTTTCTTGTACGATCGCTTTAATAGCAGTTTATGTAACCAACATCTATTTGTTATGGCGTTTTAAAGAATTTCAACTAATAGGTTGGGCTGTAGATAAAAATGGCGATGAACTCGAAAAATTATTCAAAAGATCAGTAGTTGAAGCGTCTTTCATTCAAGTAACTTTAAAAAACGACAAAGTTTATATCGGATATTCTGAAATAATTCCTATTCCTCAGAAAACTAACTATCTTATACTAACTCCGATACTAAGCGGATATAGAGATGATCGAAAACAGCTCCATATAACAACTGATTATTTTAAAGTTGTAGAAGAATTTCTGGAAAAGCTAGACAGCGATGAAAAATCGGTAACGTTAAATACAGACATCATAATTAAACAAGATGAGATCCTAACCGCCTGTATTTATGAGCAAGAAATCTTTAATAAATTTAACCAAAACTAGGTTTCTCGCGGTAGTAAAATAATTGCAGTTTTCTCTATTGCAATTAATAAAGAAGACAAATTAAATAAATGCCTTTAAGACATTTACAAATTTTATTCCCTCATAATCTCAGAATATGATTTTATGTTAAACCACCTCCGGCTTCGCCAAACGCCAATACATCAAAGGTGCAAACAACAATAGAGGAGCCGCGAAATACCAATTTTCCAAATCCTCAATTTTAAATATGCCTAAAACAAAGAGGATGCTGTAAATAAATAGGCAGTTGCTGCACAAGTAAAATACAAGATGAAACAGAAAATGTGTTGGAAAACGCTTGAATTTCAGCTGTAAAAGCAAAAACAAAAAAGCTAAAACTGCCGCGATTGTACAGGTGTAAATGAATTCAAAAAACAGGGTTAATCCTTTAAACATGCCGGCAGGTTCGGTGTAGTAATTGAAGAACATATACACACACCAAAAATAAATTAGCAACAGGGAAATAGCCGCATGACGATAGAAAAGAACTGGTTTCATGATTGTCTTTTTTCAAGCGTATACAAGCTTTGTGCCAAACCTTATGCCAACGGATTGAGCTGCGCGCCACTTGTTCCGATTTTGGGAAGTTGATCGACAACCTTATCTGAAATTTCCTTTTGTAAAATGTGCAACAACTTATTCTTTACAAAATGATTGTGCACCACCAAGCCAATTGTTCGATACGGAATCGGATTCGAAAAGCTACTTAAATGCAAACGTTCAGCTTCAGGGAAATCGGTTGTAGCCAAATACGGTAAAAATGTCGCCGCTTTATTAGCCTTCACAAAACGCAACAAACCATCTATCGAACCGGCTTTGTACTCAAAATTTAATTTCGATGTCAGCAAGCGATCGCGTTGGTCACAAATTTGCAGTACCTGCGTTCGCATACAATGCCCCTCCTCCATCACACATAGATTATTCAAATCGATACTCTTAGCAGCTACTTCGGCGCAACCTACTTGCTCGGCATCGTAAAATAAAAATGGCTCGTCGTACAGCGGATACTCGATAATTTCTTTGTCGTTTATCGGAGTAGATAAAATGCCGATGTCCAAGGCACGCGATTTCAACTTACGAATGATTTCCGCTGTCGTTTCTTCGCGAACAATAATATTCAAGTTCGGAAACTTCCTCGCAAAGTCCTGCAAAAATAGTGGAAGCAAAAACGGCGCAACGGTAGGAATCACCGACAAACTCAAAGTTCCGGTAATTTCACCCTTTAACTCCTGCGTTAATTCTTTAAAAGCTGCAATATTCTTTGAAATGACTTGCAGTTGCTTCACAATTTCAAAACCTTCGGTTGTAAGCTGCACCGGCTTTTTCTTGCGATCGAAAATCTTAATTCCAATTTCATCTTCAAATTTGGAAATCATCGTACTCAATGTCGACTGTGTAACAAAGCACTTTTCCGCGGCTAATTCAAAATGCTGGTACTCGTGAACCGCTAAAACGTACTGAAATTGCTGAATATTCATCTACTGTATCAATAATGTTATTGAAAATATCGTTTTTATAGAACAAACTTAGTGATTACTTTTGAAGTATATAAGATCTCAAACAACTGATATATGAAAAAAATCTTCACACTAACGAGCATGCTTCTCGCTTTTGGCATGCAAGCACAAGAACGCGCCGAGGGCGGAAAATGTCCGCTTGGGTTTGACAATCCAGGTAAAATGGCAACTACCGAAGCTACTCCGACACCACAAAACGGATATTCCAATAAAGACTGGTGGCCGAGTCAGCTTGACTTAAGTGTCTTGCGCAAAAATTCGGAACTCTCTGATCCGATGGGCGCGAACTACAATTATGCAAAAGCCTTTAAATCGCTCGATTATCAAGCTTTGAAAAAAGACATTAATACGTTAATGACTTCTTCGCAGGAATTTTGGCCTGCCGATTTTGGAAGCTACGCCGGTTTATTTATCCGAATGGCGTGGCACAGTGCCGGAACCTATCGTACGGGCGATGGTCGTGGCGGTTCGCGTGCCGGACAACAACGCTTTGCACCACTAAACAGCTGGCCCGATAATGCCAACTTAGACAAAGCACGCCGATTACTTTGGCCAATCAAACAGAAATACGGAAACAAGATTTCATGGGCCGATTTAATGATACTTGCCGGAAATGTAGCGCTCGAAAACGCTGGATTTAAAACTTTCGGATTTGCGGGCGGGCGTGTCGACGTTTGGGAACCTGAAGCGCATGTTTATTGGGGACCTGAGAAAAAATGGTTGGACGACAAGCGTTACAGCGAAGGTCGCAAACTTGAAAATCCGCTTGCAGCCGTTCAAATGGGTTTAATTTATGTGAATCCGGAAGGTCCGAACGGAAATCCAGATCCGGTACTAGCGGCAAAAGACATTCGTGAAACCTTCGGAAGAATGGGAATGAACGACGAAGAAACCGTTGCACTTATTGCCGGCGGACACACCTTAGGTAAAACGCACGGTGCTGCAGACGCGAAAAATGTAGGTGTAGAACCAGAAGCAGCCGGTATTGAAGCACAAGGCTTAGGCTGGCAGAATAACTACAAATCAGGAAAAGGTGGCGATGCCATTACTTCTGGATTGGAAGTTACTTGGACAAAAACGCCAAACAAATGGAATCAGGATTATTTCCAAATTCTATTCGGTTATGAATGGGAATTGACGAAAAGTCCGGCCGGAGCACACCAATGGGTAGCAAAAACCGAAGATTTAGTGATTCCGGATGCTTTCGATAAAACGAAAAAGCACAAACCTTATATGTTAACCACCGATTTATCGATGCGTTTCGATCCGGAGTACGAGAAAATCTCACGCAGATTCATGGCAAACCCAGACGCATTTAACGATGCATTTGCACGCGCTTGGTTCAAATTAACACACCGCGATATGGGACCGAAAACTACCTACCTCGGACCAGAAGCACCAGCGGAAGATTTACTTTGGCAAGATCCGATTCCGGCGGTAAATCACAAACTAGTTACGGCAAAAGACATTTCCAAACTAAAAACCACCTTGTTAAGCAGCGGTTTAAGCTTGTCGGAAATGGTGAGTACTGCTTGGGCATCAGCTTCAACATTTAGAATTTCAGACCGTCGTGGTGGTGCCAACGGAGCGCGTATTCGCTTAGAACCACAACGCAACTGGGAAGTAAACAACCCCGCGCAATTGAAAAAAGTACTTGCCGTGTACGAGCGCATCCAAGCCGATTTCAATTCAAAATCGAAAGATGTAAAAGTATCATTAGCAGATATCATTGTTTTGGCAGGAAGTGCAGCTGTGGAACAAGCAGCTAAGAACGCAGGTTACACTATGGAAGTACCGTTTGCACCCGGACGCATGGATGCTTCGCAAGAACAAACCGCAGTAGCTTCGTTCGAAGTTTTGGAACCTATTGCCGACGGATTTAGAAACTACAGCAAAAAACAATACACCGTTCCAACAGAAGCTTTATTGATTGATAAAGCACAACAATTAACGCTTACTACTCCGGAAATGACCGTTTTAGTGGGAGGTTTACGCGCCTTAAATGCAAACTACAATGGAAACAAACACGGAATCTTGGCAAACACCAAAGACCAACTAAACAACGAGTATTTTGTTAAATTGTTGGAAATTGGTACCAGTTGGACGGCAACCGACGATACGCAAGAAATCTTCGAAGGACGCAACAGCAATACAAAAGCGCTAAAATGGACAGCGACTCGCGCCGATTTGATCTTCGCATCCAACTCAGAATTACGCGCCTTAGCCGAAGTGTACGCTAGCGACGATTCCAAAGAAAAATTCGTGAAAGATTTCGTTGCAGCTTGGACGAAAGTGATGAATTTGGATCGTTTCGATTTGCAATTCAACTTCTAATAGTCGAACGGCAGAAGCTAATTTCTAGCAAAAACAGAAAACCAACTGGATTTGAACTGTCAAATTCGGTTGGTTTTTTTATTGAATAATAAGATATGAAGTTCTGATTTAAATAAGAATCAACTGATTATCAATATATAAACAACACGATTTTCATCTAAAGAACAGAGCTTTTACTTTTATTCTTTATTGCAAACGAAAATCGATTTAAGACCAAAATCGCTTCTGAAAATTACAAGCCAACAGGTAAATGATAAAAGTAGCGACGAACGCCTACGCAAATAAAAACCATGGCGGTATATGCTACGAAGAACGGCAGAATCAGCTGTTTGAAATCGAATACCAGCAAGAACGCAATAACGAAAAGCTGGAAACCCAGTCCGAATGTCGACACGAAAGTCATAAGCCAATTCGGAAAAATTTGTCCTTTATTGGCGTTTCGATCGAGTGCATAAATTGCTTTATCAAAAACAGAATAAAACAATTTGTATAAGAAAAACAGCACATTAACGTGTTTTTGCGACTCGCCGGGTAAAGCAATGGGCGTTTTATCTTCAATAACGCGACTTGTGGTATCGCCGGCAAATCGGTTTCGCAAAATAACGTAGTAGTAATTATAGAGCGTTCCTTGCAGTTGAAGTCCTAAAAAAGCAATCAAGCAAATCCAAATGGAAATATCTGTGACGTACCAAATGGCCAAGAAAATAAAAAAATTCAAGATTATGTCGGCCACCGAATCGGTATAGCGACCCACATACGAAGGTGTTTGTTTTACGCGTGATAACTCGCCATCGGCGGCATCTAAAACAGACTTCACGATTAAGAAAAAGGCGGCTAAAAAGTAGTGATTGAAAATGATGCAGTAAATAGCTATCAATCCGGCAATTATAAATCCGAATGTAACGTGAAGCGGCGTAAAAGAAGTATCTTTTAAGGAATTGGCAATAATTTTCGCTGCGGGTCGACCGTAGTCAGATAAATCAATAAACTTATGTTCCTGAGGTAATTTACTCATTCTTGTAAAGTGGTTTACGAAATAAAAAAAGCTTGCCTACGTGGCACGCTAACTAATTTTTGGCATACAAAAGCGAGTACTTGAAATAATGCAAATTCGCTAAAGGAGCAGAAACAGCGGGACGAATTTCTCTAACGCATTTTCGTCGGCGAAATAACTACTTTTTTACGACTTCCCAAAAATACAATTGCCAAAAACCAGAAATCCGACAAAAACAATCTCTAGTAGATTTATAATCAGTTTGTTGGCAATAAAATAAAGAACTTCATTATCAACACAGCAACGCGAAGGCTTAAAATGATTCACTGTTTTTAAGTCGGTTTTTTCCTAGAAAATGCCCCTATTTGTTCATTGAATGCCTGCTTCAATCTCAAACGACTTGTTAACGCTTGGTCAACGATTCGTAAAGAAGACTTTACTATAAAATTGAATTACAGTTAGTTGCAACTAAAGTTTCCGAAGTGTCTTGGTTTGGCACGCGTGGGAAAGTCAATTTCGGCATGTGCTTTGGATATTCGTATACAATTCAAGTTTTGAATTCGAGAAAACCGAAAATCGAAAGAGTAGGAAGTTTTAAAATTTTAGAAATGATGAAAACGATTACTTTACGCCTGTTCATAGCCTTAACATGGGGAATAGTAACAACGGCTACAGCTTTTAACGATTTTCCTTGCGCTGTCGAAAACGCGGAACCTTTTGTTTTCACTGAAAGAGGAATCGACTTTTACGTATTTCCTGACGGCCAATTCGATTTCAATACGCGACCAGAGACAACCGGCGATTACTACTATCGCAAAGCTGGAACCCGCGCTCAAGCTCGAGGCAGAAACCAGGTCGAAGTAAACTACGGCGTTCGCATTGAGCACGATGCATTCGGACGTGTTCGCAGAGTTGGAAACGTATTTATCAACTACGATGCGCTCGACCGAGTAAACCGAATTGGTACTGTGTATATGCGCTACAACCGTTTCGCGATGAGCCAAATTGGCGGTTTGCGCATTGAGTACGATCGCCGGGGAAACATCGTCAATTTTGTAGGCGACATCCGAAGACGCACCTACTACAACGGTTACGATTACGGTTATAACACCCAGGAATACCAAGACGATACGTATTACTACTACCGCGCTGATGGTACGAGAGGAAGAATGAATACTACAAACTAAAAAATATAGAAATAGTTATGATTGGTTGATTGAGGAAGAGGCCTTCGGAAACGGAGGTCTTTTTTTTTAGATTTTGAGATTGAAAGATTGAAAGATTAAAGGATTGGACTTCGGCAAGCTCAGGCACCAGCCTTCGACAAGTTCAGGCAACGACGATACGTGGGTAAAGTTGGGGAAAGGAAACGTTAAGTGGTGAAATCATCAATTCCGATAGCTATCGGAACTAGCTTCTCGTGTCTAGCTTCTAGCTTCTAAAAAAGGATACGTAAAATGGTGAATTCATCGATCCCGATAGCTATCGGGACTCGTTTCCCAAAAAAGACACGTCAAATGGTGAACTCATTTAATTCCCGCCTTCGACAACCTCAGGCAACGACGATACGCGGTTAGGTTGGGAAAATGATACGTAAAAGGGTGAATTCATCAATCCCGATGGCTATCGGGACTCGCTTCTCACCCCGCAATAACCCCACTACCCAACAACTCATTGCCCGAATACCAAGCCACAAACTGTCCGGCGGTGATGGCCGATTGCTTCTCGTCGAATAAAACGTAAAGTGCGTCTGCGCGTTGCCACAATTGCGCTTTCTGTAAGGGTTGACGGTAGCGAATTCGAGCTTCAACCTCCCGAGTTTCGTGCACATTTAAACGCAAATCTTCGCGAACCCAGTGCACTTCGTTGTTGGCAACCTTTAATGCCTTGCGCCACAATCCGGGATGCTGCTGCCCCAAACCGGTGTACACTATATTTTCAACCACATCGGTGCCTATAATAAACAACGGTTCTTTGGTGCCGCCCACATTTAATCCTTTGCGCTGCCCCACCGTAAAGTAATGCGCTCCCTGATGTGTGCCCACTACTTTCGGAATGCCTGCCGCTAAATCGAACGGCGCGGCTTCGAGTACCAAAGTATCGGAATCGTCGGAAATCGAGCGCTCAAATACCGGATCGTCGGCCATTAACTGCACGATTTTACCCGGTTTTGGCTGTAACTTTTGCTGTAAAAATTCGGGTAAACGCACTTTGCCAATAAAACACAAGCCCTGAGAATCTTTTTTACCCGCCGTAACCAAACCTTGCTGCGTGGCTATTTCGCGAACCTCAGCTTTTTGCAAATGTCCGATCGGAAAAAGTGCTTTCGCTAACTGCTCTTGCGAAAGCTGACACAAGAAATAGGACTGATCTTTGTTCGCATCGGCGCCTGCTAAAAGTTGGAAAACTTCTTTTCCGTTAATAGTTGTGCTCGATTTCTGACAGTAATGTCCCGTAGCTACGTAATCGGCACCTAGTTCCAAGGCAATTTTTAAGAAAATATCGAACTTGATTTCGCGATTGCACAATACATCTGGGTTGGGAGTGCGGCCGTTCTCGTACTCGGAAAACATATAATCTACGATGCGTTCGCGGTATTGCTCGCTTAAGTCGACCGTTTGGAATGGAATGCCCAGCTTTTGTGCTACCAGTAAAGCATCGTTGGAGTCTTCTAACCACGGACATTCGTTGGAAATAGTCACCGAATCGTCGTGCCAATTCTTCATGAAAAGTCCGATAACCTCATATCCTTGTTGCTGCAACAAATACGCTGCTACGCTCGAATCAACACCGCCTGATAGTCCAACTACTACTTTTTTCATACCAAAAATTCCTGCTGCAAATATACGGTGCTTCGAATGAAGGTCTTTTACAGATGCTCATTTTAGCAAATATTTGGCTGCTCGTTTAGTGATGAACGAACGCTATTACTTTGCTTTCTTGGCGACCGTTTTCTTGGTTAACGGATATTTTTCGCGCTTATCCAACTTGCCGTCTTTGTAAAATTCCCAGTAGCCTTTCTTTTCGCCTTTAACAAATTTGCCTTTCGAAGCTATTTTTCCATTGCTTTCGCGGAAGATCGCCTCGCCTTCGTAAATATCATTGACAAAAATCGATTCCTCCAAAACAATTCCTTCCTCAGTAATTTTCTTATACAAACCGTTTTTCAAACCATTTTTATAGGTTGTTTCTTCCGCGGTTTTCCCCGAGAGGTAAAAAACACGACGAATGCCGTCGAGCTTATCGTTCTTATAAAACTCTTCCAACGCTAAAACGGTCGACTTCGGGTGATAGTACTTCCACAATCCTTCCTTTTTTCGGTTAACGGTTTTTCCTTCCGAACTTAAAAAACCCGCTTCGTATATTTTGGTGTAAGCTGTTTTTCCCAAATCCGAAAAAATGCGCTCGGCTGTTAGGGTAGCATTCTTGTCGTCT
>CALRVY020000115.1:0-9378 GCA_943371725.1 Pseudanabaena sp. UWO311
CAAACTTTGGTTGAAGCAAGTTTTTTTTATCTTTGAACGCAGCGAATGTTTGCGCGCAGTAACCACATGAGTATCTTTAAAAAGCTTTTCAATTCAGGAGCAGATTCATCGGCAGAGCATGAAGCTGAGGAATTTGCACAATTGCATGCCGGATTATCTACGGATGAAATCTTTACAATGAAATTTCGTAAAAACGGTGGCAAATTCTTGTATTGCGAGAGCATGGCTGAAATCAAAGCCCGTTTTGAAGACATTTTAGAGGAAAACGACTGGTTTGAGCAAGAAGCTATGTGTTATGACTCGCGCCTTTTTTCGTTTTTAGAAGAAAATAAAATTCCGTTTGAAAAAACGGTAAATCCAAAGTTTTTATTGGCAAGCTGCGAAAACTTAATTGCTGAAGAAGGGTCTGTTTTACTTTCTTCCAACCAAATTAAACAACACAAACCGCACGAGCTTCCACCGAACTTCGTGATTTTCGCTACGACATCGCAACTGGTTCAAACTAAGTCAGATAGTTTAAGAACTATTAAGCAACGGTATGATAAAAATTTTCCAAGTAATATCATGGGGTTTACTTACTTTGAAAAATCGAACGAGGAAGATTTCTTGCATTACGGTAGTGTTGCCAAGAATTTATATTTGCTGCTTTTAGAAGATTCTTAGTATGAATGAGACCTTGCAGCGGGCGCTATCAGGAGCGGTTTACATCCTGCTTCTTCTCTCTGCTGTTTTGTATTCTACAGAAAGCTTTTTTATTCTCTTTTTCTTTTTCATGCTTATCGCTGTTTTCGAATTTGCACGTTTGGTTCGAATAAAATCACTTGTTCCTGCCCTACTGGCAACGGCAATCTACAGTTGTTTTGCATACATGTTAGTTAAAAAGATAAATATACAGTACATCGATATTATTGTACTGGGGATAACACTTTTCGTTTCCTTAATCAGTATGATTTTTCTCTTTAACAACAAACACACGGAACTGCGATTTATCAGTAAATACGTTTTTTTAATCGGTTATATTATTTTGCCCTTTATCAGTATTATGAATATTACTGCTTTAGGTGAAGAAGATCCCAATTCGCTGTATTTACTGAAAACGTACAAACCAAAAATTCTGATTAGTGTATTTATTTTAATCTGGACCAACGATACTTTTGCCTATATTGTAGGTAAGTCGATGGGGCGAAATAAGCTTTTTGAGCGTATTTCACCTAAGAAAACCATAGAAGGATTTCTTGGAGGCTTAGTATTTTCGTTACTTGCTGCTTATTTAATATCGAGATTTTATATGCAACCCAATCCGATACACTTTCAAAAGTCGCTCATTATCTGGAGTATTACCGCTGTATTGATTAGCGTTTTTGGCACTATCGGCGATTTGATCGAGTCGAAATTTAAGCGAATTGCCGGTGTAAAAGATAGCGGAAACATAATGCCGGGTCATGGTGGTATACTTGATCGGCTGGATAGTATTATCTTTGTTGCACCATTTATTTTTTTATTGTACAAAATTCTCCCAAAATGATCGTTTCATTTCACAAAGAAGGCGCTAAAATAATTTTGATTTCCTGCATGATAGTAGTTGCAGGTATTTTGCTTTCCGAAGCCATAATTTCGAATATCTATATCAGAAAAGGAATCCAAACCCTTTTATTAGTGTTCTTAATTCTTATTCTGCAATTTTTCAGAAACCCAACGCGAAGTTTGGTTCCTTCCTTAAATAGCATCACGGCTCCTGTCGATGGAAAAGTGGTAGTTATTGAAGAGGTTTACGAACCGGAAATTTTTAAATCCAACCGCTTACAAGTCTCTATATTTATGTCGCCGATAAATGTTCACGTAACCCGTTATCCCGTTGGCGGAAAAGTAACTCACAGTATTTACCATCCGGGGAAATATTTAGTGGCTTGGCATCCGAAAGCAAGTACTGAAAATGAGCGCACTACAGTAGTTATTGAGAATGATGTTTTGGGTGAAATAATGTATCGTCAAATTGCAGGTGCTTTAGCAAAGCGGATTGTGAACTATGCAAAAGAAGGACAATTTGTATTGCAAGGAACAGATGCAGGTTTTATAAAATTTGGCAGCCGAGTTGATTTATTTTTGCCTCCGGGAACGCCTGTAAACGTAAAGATTGGCGATCTGGTGAAAGGAAATAAAACTGTAATTTTCGAAAAATAATGTCGGCAAAATCATTAGAAGAACGCTTTAAAATAGCTTTTCAGAAAGCTTCTGAAATGAGTCAGTCTGATTTGCCACCAGACGTTCAACTGCGTTTATATTCTTTTTACAAACAAGCTACCTTTGGGAATATACACCAAGAAATAGCCGCTCCCTATGATCTTCGAAACGCATTTAAAACCAATGCATGGATGCAAATTAGATCTATGAGTGTAGAAGACGCTATGTCGAACTATATCAAAGTTGTAGAAGAAATTCTAAAAGAAGAAATATGAGAACAAGATTCTATCTGATTCCTTTTTTGATTTTTCTCTATTCTTGTAATGAAAAAAAGCTGATTGAAGTTGAAGTTCCGCTTCCGGAGAAAGAAGTTAAAGCTGCTCTCTCAAGTCCAGACGATGTTAAAGCTGAAGAAGGCTCTTTCGAATTAGCAAAATTGCCTTATGGATACGATGCTTTGAGTCCGTCGATCGATGCTAGTACTATGGAGAACCATTATTCGAAACATTATCTAACGTACACCAATAATTTAAACAAAGCGATAAAAGGCACCGAAATGGAATCGCTGAGTATTGAGGATATTCTGAAGAAGGCAAGCTCTGCCGACGAGAATTTACGAAATAATGCGGGTGGCTACTACAACCATACGCTCTTTTGGGAAATAATGACACCTAAAGGCGGTGGTCAGCCGAAAGACACCTTAGCTTTAGCTATTTCACGCGATTTCGGATCGTTTGAAAATTTTAAGAACGAATTTAGTAATCAGGCTTCGGCGGTGTTTGGTTCAGGCTGGACATGGCTTACGGTTGATAAGGCGGGAAAACTGCAAATTTCATCGACACCCAATCAGGACAATCCGTTGATGCCAGGCGTTTTAGTGAGCGGAACACCTATTTTAGCATTAGACGTCTGGGAACATGCATATTATCTACAATATCAGTACCGTCGAAGAAATTACATCAATGCGTTTTTTGAAGTTATTAATTGGCAGAAGGTGAATGAAAAGTACGAAGAAGCTATAAAAAAATAATTTTATAGAACGTAAGTTTTAAAAATGTATTCATTTTTGCTTCAATTTCTCAGTGAACATGAGTTCTGCATAAAAAGATTTGTTAGATCGCTTAAAATGAAGTTTTTCTATTAGATAGAGAAAATTTTCAAACACTATTTTTAGAAGCTAAACATTTAAACTGTCGCCTTAGTCGTTGCTTTTTTCCGATACCTCGGTATCCAAAAAAATCGATCTCCTATTTTATGATACCATTGATAAAAATCAACTATTTAAAAGATTTCTAACTTCAATTTTTATATCGAACTAGCATTAATTTGCTCTTATTCTTGCTGCACTAATACTGATTTTACTTGGTATACTTTTACCATTTAGTTTCGCGGGAAGAACAGGCGGTAAATTCTTCAAAATCTTTTCGAATTTTTTGTGCATTACACTCTTATTTGACTTCTTGCCATCAGGTGATGTGAAACTGTAATACGCGATCCTTCCTCTTTCATCGATATAAACATCAAATTGCCCTCGCACTTTTTGAATGTCTTTTAACAAATCTTCTCTAGTATAGCGAATTATTCCATTGCGATGATATTCAAATCGTTCCACAATCAATTCATCTAAAAGCTCCTGAAGAACGTCTTCTAAATCAGCATCATTTAAGGGAATTTTGGCTGGTTCAAACTCGTAAAAGTCGTTTGCTGGTAATAGGTATTCTGATAATTTGCCTAATTCATCTTGAATCGCTACTAAACCAATACCTTTCATAAAATATTGATATTCAATCTCTAATTTAGAGTCAGTATCTCTTTCTCTTTCTCCTTCTACTTTTAAAAGACTGGTGTAAGTACAAAACGGAGTTTCCACTACCGCATTAGTATCTATAACTTTATAGGAAAAACGCCGCTCAGGATCAGTCCAAACTGTACCGATAGTCGGACGTAAAGGTATTAGTAACTCCTCTTTTTTCTTAGATTCGTTGTACAGCATTAACCCTTCTTTAGTCTTTCTAAGAAGTCTAAAATAGGAAAATCTAAAGCGATCTAACGAATTTTCCTCTTTGTAGTATAACTTACCGTTAACAGTAACGGTATCTGATGTAAAGGTATTGACGATAAAACCTTCCGCCATGAACATGCGCTTGTTTACATTAAAAGGTCGGACGTAATCGACACCTCTTGATTCATGGCAAATAACCTCTTGAGCCGAAATAGTTAAATTAAGCAAAAGAAAAGCTACAAAAACAAAGGCTTTTGAATACTTGAAAGCAGTACTAATTGTTTGTATTTTAAAATAATTGCACAACATAGTTAGAAGTATAGGCCGAAGGAGTACCATTAATTGTCAAAGGCACGTAGCTTTCGCCACTTTTAATTACTTTTATAAGTAAAGCTATAAGATCTGATTTTTTATCTTTGTCTTGATTGTAATATTGAACGTCAATTACTTTTCCCTCAGCAGAGAAACTTACTAAGAATTCAAAATAGCCGACATGATATTGTTTCCTTACCAATTCGACATCTTTTAGCTTTTTATAGTTTTCTTTATTGTTATAAAAATTTTTGCCTACTTCTTCCTTGATGAGATTACCGTTATGCATTTTTGCATCGTTAATGACAACTTTAGATTTATTCGAAATCTTATACATTAGAAATTGACCATTAACTTTAGTTTCAGCCACAATACCCTCACCAGGTTTGAAATAACGCAGTATTGCCAATTGCGAATTTTCAAGTTCCCCAATTCTATTCATACGAACTTCAATTAAACCTGTGTAAGACACTGCAGGTGTGGCCAATGTTGCATCAAGCGAGGTAACTGAACAAATGAAATACTCGTTAAAGCAAGTCCACTCTTCACCTACCGTCAATACACTGGGGAGGAATAAAAACTCTTTATCCTTCTGCGGAACATATTCTACAATTCCTTTTTCAGCGGTTCGAAAGAATTTTTTCGTTCGATTACCATCTGTTAGAATGTTGCGTTGTTCGATGTAATTGACTGTATTAAAAATATAATAAGATGATGTGTGCAACGTTAATTTCACGTCGCCGCGATCAAATGTGAGAATAGTATCTATCGCATTTATGGGGAATATATCATTTGCAAAAACTTGATTTTTAGATTCTTGACCAAAAGAATGCAAAATAAAACCCAAACTAAACAGAAAAAGCCTACAATTCATGGTATACTAACGCAATCTATCTTCTAATATTGCAATTTTCGCCAAAGCATCGGCTTGTTTTTGACGCTCTACGGCAATTACCTTCTCAGGAGCGCTGCTTACAAAACGTTCGTTTGAAAGTTTAGCTTCAACCGATTTTAGAAAACCTTTGTAATAATCAAGCTCTTCTTGCAATTTGGCACGTTCGGCTTCTAAATCGATGCTCTCTTCCAAAATAACGTAATATTCGTTTGTTTTGTAACGAAATGAAGCTGCATTTTCCGGCTTTTCCAAAACGTATTGTAACGAAGAAATATTGAGTAATTTCGAAATTACAGAATCGGTTTTATCACTGATATTCTCCTTATTGATTGCTTGTACTTGAATCGCATCTTTAAAAGGTAAATTTCGATCTTTTCGGATGGAACGAAGTCCACTAACAATCTCAAAACAAATATCGAATTGCTGCAATAAATCGCTATTTTCACCTTGAATTTTAGGCCAAGTATTTACAATTAGTGCTTCCTCTTTGGCACGTTCTTTTATAGCATGCCAAATTTCTTCGGTTAAGAACGGCATAAACGGATTTAAAAGTCGCAAATTATCTTCCAACAAATCGATTATCGCTTGCAAGGTTTTACTATCGATTGGCTGTTGATATGCAGGTTTAACGATTTCCAATAACCACGAACAGAAATCGTCCCAAATGAGTTTGTAAGTGCTCATCATCGCATCTGAAATCCGGTATTTCGCGAAATGATCGTCGATTTCGACAACAGCTTGCGACAATTTAGCGCGATACCAGTCGATAGCGATTTTACTAGCAGCAGGCTGCTCGATTTCTGCGGAAACTTCCCAACCTTTAATCAACCGGAATGCGTTCCAAATCTTGTGTGCAAATGCTTTTCCTTGGGCGCAGTACGCTTCGTCAAACAGAATATCGTTACCGTCGGATCCGGCTAAGAGCATGCCTACACGAACACCATCGGCACCAAATTTTTCGATAAGCTCCAAGGGTTCTGGAGAATTTCCGAGTGATTTCGACATTTTTCTACGCTGTGTATCGCGCACAATACCTGTAAGATATACACTCGTAAATGGCTTCTCTCCAACAAATTCGTAACCGGCAATAATCATTCGTGCTACCCAGAAAAAGAGAATTTCTGGAGCCGTAACTAGATCTTGAGTTGGATAGTAATACTTAAATTCTTCATTATCAGGATCCATGATTCCACCGAAAACAGAAATAGGCCACAACCAAGAAGAAAACCACGTATCAAGCGCATCGGGATCTTGCCGTAAATCTTTTTGCTGCAAATTGTTGTTTCCCGTTGCAATTCGAGCCAACTGCAAAGCTTCGTCCCAATTTTCGGCAACAACAAAATCTTGTTTTCCATCGCCGTAGAAATACGCCGGAATTTGTTGTCCCCACCACAATTGTCTTGAAATATTCCAATCGCGAACATTTTCTAACCAATGACGATAGGTGTTTTCGAATTTCTTAGGATATAAATTAATTTCATCGGATTCTAAAACTGCTTTTAATGCTGGCTTCGCAAGATCTTCCATCTTCAAAAACCACTGATCGGAAAGGCGTGGTTCGATTACGGCTTTCGTACGTTCAGAAGTTCCCACTTTATTTTGATGTTGTTCTACTTTTAGAAGTAAATCTCTCTCTTTAAGCTCTGTTTCAATGGCTTTTCGAACCTCAAAACGATCTTTACCAGCATAATGCAAGCCAAAACTATTCAAAGTTGCATCTTCGTTAAAAATGTCGATGACTTCCAAATTGTACTTATCGCCGATGGTTTTGTCGTTGATGTCGTGGGCTGGCGTCACTTTCAAGCAACCTGTACCGAACTCAATATCAATATAATCGTCGGAAATAATAGGTACTTCGCGATTAGCAATCGGAACTACTACTGTTTTACCAATGAAATGTGCGTAGCGTTCATCGTTTGGATTTACGCAAACGGCAGTATCTCCAAAAATGGTTTCCGGACGCGTAGTTGCTACGGTTAAAAAATCATCGCTATCGGTAAATTTATATTTGAGATAAAACAGTTTCGATTGTTGTTCTTCGTAAATTACTTCTTCGTCGGAAAGTGTTGTTTTCGCTTCTGGATCCCAGTTCACCATGCGATAACCGCGATAAATCAATCCTTTTCGATACAAATCGACAAAACACTTGATTACGGAGGCCGACATGTCTGGATCCATGGTAAATTTCGTGCGGTTCCAATCGCAAGAAGCACCGAGTTTTTTAAGTTGTTCGAGGATAACGCCGCCGTATTTGTGCGTCCAATCCCAAGCGTGTTCAAGGAATTCCTCGCGAGTTAAGTCGTTTTTGTTAATGCCTTCGGATTTCAGTTTGGCAACAACTTTTGCTTCGGTAGCGATCGATGCGTGATCGGTTCCGGGCACCCAACAAGCGTTAAATCCTTTTAAACGAGCGCGTCGAATTAGTACGTCTTGAATCGTGTTATTAAGCATGTGTCCCATGTGCAAAACACCAGTAACGTTTGGCGGTGGAATAACAATGGTATAAGCTTTGCGTTGGTCTGGAACTGAGTTGAAATACCCATTTTCCATCCAATATTGGTACCATTTTTCTTCAATTGAAGCGGCGTCGAACTGAGTTGCTAATGCAGACATATACTTATTTTGATTACTATAAAATTATTTCAACTGCCTCGTTATTTCAAATTTATTTATATTGTTCATTATGTGATAATTGCAGATAATTAGCGCACGAAAACAAATACAATTGGAACGAGTTGAATCCAGATCTCAGCGTTTTTGGTCTGATTTTTGGAAGTGGCAAAAGTACAATTTTAAGAGTAATTTTTTAACAAGAAATCTGCACATTTAATCCAGATAACTTTTACATTTACGCTTATACAATATAAAACTATGAAGCACTTTACACTTTCTGTTTTTCTTTTGTTGTTTGCGGCAACGGGCATGGCACAAAAAGGACCAAAAATAGAATTTGAAGCTAAAGATAACACTATTGATTATGGTGAAGTTTCAAAGGAAACCGATAACGGTGTACGTACTTTTGTATTCACAAATACAGGCGATGAGCCTTTGATTATCAAGAATGTGAAGTCGACGTGTGGTTGTACAGTTCCAACGAAGCCCACAGAACCAATTATGCCAGGCAAATCAGATAAAATTCAGGTAAAATATAACATGAATCCCGGACCGATCCGTAAAACGATAACTGTAGAAACCAATGCAGTAAATTACGAAGAAGGAATTATAGCACTGAAAATTAAGGGTGAAGTGATACCGCCAAAACCACAGCAAAGCGTTCTTGCTAAAAAGAAGAATATGCTGGAAAAATAAGAACTAAAGCCGCTTTGAAGAGCGGCTTTTTAATTAGATTTTGACAATTCTGATTTCTACACGGCGGTTTTCTTCTTCCTCTAGTTCCGATTTTTCGGGAATTTTATGAATGGGTTTACTGATGCCGTAACCTTTGTACGTTAAGCGCTTTCGATTGATACCGTTTTTGATTAAATAGTAAAAAACAGCTCGAGCTCTGGCTGTGGAAATGTCGCTAACATCGCGCACTTTTTGGCAACATATATGTCCTTGGATTTCAATATGCATTTTCGGATTTTCTTCTAAAATGCACAACAATTCTTCTAAAGTAGGAATCGATTTTGGCAACATTTTAGCGCTGTTGTTGAAGAAATTCATTCCCGGAAGCTTAATGATATCGCCGACTTTTGCATTTAGCGCAGATTTTCGAAACGCTGCTATTTCATTCTTTACGGTAACTTTCTCGGGGATTTTATAAAGGATACTAACTTTGCGGTTGGCACTTTGCTCCGGAAGTTGACCAAAACGCTCGCCGATGGGTTTTAGTGTCGCTTTTTCGGGCACGTTGAATTGCAGTTCTCGAAGTGCATTTTGTACCGAACGAATCCGATTCATGGCAAGCGTATCGTTGTAGGAATCGCTCCCAACGTGATCACAATAGCCTCGCAATTCTAAAATAAGTGCGTCTTTGTGCGCTTGT
>CALRVY020000116.1:0-9377 GCA_943371725.1 Pseudanabaena sp. UWO311
GTACAATACATCGTCTCTAAAGGAATTGCAGCCAGCAGAATTCAAGGTAAAGGATTCGGAGAATCAGAACCCAAAATCGATTGCAAAGAAAACTGCACCGAAGAACAACACGCTATTAACAGACGTAGCGAATTCTTGATCGTGAAAAAATAAGAGAAGGAATAAAAAAAACCGACGTTAAGTCGGTTTTTTTATGCTTGGTCGGCAGCGTGCCATTCGGCGAACGACGTTCCTGTTTCTTGTAATTTAAGTGAATGCAACTCAATATCTTTTGGCAAACGTGCTTTGATACGCTGCGCAAAATCGATTACCATATTTTCGCTTGTTGGTTGGTAATCTACTAAAAGAACGTGATGTTCTCGCTGTATTAATTCGGCAGCAAGTTCTATGTGAGGTGTGTTTTTATTGAAAACAGTTGCGTGATCAAACTGATCAACGATTTCTTCTTTTACGATGCGTTTCAAATCAGAAAAGTCGATGACCATACCAAACTTCACGTTACTCGAATCGGTGATTGGTGTTCCGATGACGGTTACAGATAGCTTGTAACTATGTCCGTGTACGTTTTTGCACTTTCCGTCGTATCCATAAAGTGCATGACCGGTTTCGAAATTAAATTGTTTGGTAATTCTAATCTTAGGCATGATTTCAATTCTGATTTTGCAAAAGTAGTCATTCTATTCTTTGTTTGGGAACGAACGTTGTTGAAGCGTTTTTGTGGAAACGAATGCCTTAGCCCTGACCGTAGCGGAAAGCTTTTTGAAAAAGCGATTGTGTTTTACTTGATTTGGCAAAGCGACCAACGGAAGCTATTGCCAAAACGTAGTAAAACCAATGGCTTTGAAAAAACTTGTAGCGTAGGGCAGGAAATAGCTTCAAATTTGAGTTCAATTAAAAATGCTTGTCAGATTGTTGATTTTGATTTAGTTAGATATTAACGCGATTCAATAAACTTCGCCGATTTCGCTAGTTAGATTATGGTTTTTAACCTCTTGAAGCGATGTTGGGTGTAGATCTTTGGAATAGTCGGCATCTTTCAACTTCAAAATTAACATTAGAAAAACAGTACCATTAAAACTATATCGTAATATTGCAATATATAAATATAGCGATGGGAATTACTAAAGCCGCTTTTTTCACCGAAACGCAAAACGAACTTGCCGATATCGCAAAAGCACTCGGAAATCCCGCAAGAATTGCCATTCTCGACCACTTGGCAAAGGTAAACACCTGCATTTGCGGCGACCTTGTAACCGAGCTTCCGTTAGCGCAAGCCACCATTTCGCAACACCTTAAGGAACTTAAAAACGCTAAACTTATTAAAGGAAATATCGAAGGAAATGCGGTTTGCTATTGCCTAAATCACGAGGTATTCGACAAGTTTAAGGCGTATCTTAACTTACTTTCTCAAGCAAATTCCGATGCAAATTCATGCTGTCCTTAACTTAATATCGTTTTTATGAACATTCACACATTCAAAGAAATTTTGATCGGCATACCTGAAGTTGATTTCAAAACGCCAGACGGCAACGCAATTCCGGGGCACTTTCACATCACCGAAGTCGGCAAAATCACTAAGCATTTTATCGATTGCGGCGGAACCCTGCGTACCGAGTCGTATGCGAATTTTCAACTTTGGGTTGCTAACGATACGGAGCACCGACTCA
The DNA here is from genome assembly GCA_943371725.1 of Pseudanabaena sp. UWO311. Lineage (GTDB taxonomy): Bacteria > Bacteroidota > Bacteroidia > Flavobacteriales > Flavobacteriaceae > Flavobacterium. The sequence goes on from CALRVY020000116.1 coordinate 1,668, forward strand.
CGCCCGAAAAATTGCTGCAAATCATCAACACGTCGGAAACGTATTTTGCGCTCGATAATTTGGAAATTGAGGTTGAGTATCAAAGTGAAACAATCGGAAAATATGGAGTCGATTTTACCGGCAGCGGATTTACCTTGATCCCGAAGCAAACCAATTGCCTGGCGCCCGACAACTGTGGAATTCCAAAACAAAAAGTTTCTTTAAACACCCTAAAATCGAATGAACCTTGTTGCACGCCCGACGGCAACTGTTGTATTTAAGTATTTTATAATGAAAAAAATCCTTGTTTTATGTACTGGAAACAGCTGTAGGAGTCAGCTTGCTCACGGCTATTTGAATCATTTTGCTAACGGAACTGCCGAAGTTTACAGCGCTGGTGTTGAAACGCATGGCGTAAATCCGAAAGCTATTGCCGTAATGGCCGAAGACGGTATCGATATTTCGCAACACACCTCGAATCACATCGATGAATACGCACAAATCGATTTTGACTTGGTTATTACCGTTTGCGACAGCGCCAAGGAACGTTGTCCGTTTTTCCCGTCGCGTGCACAAAAATTTCACCACAACTTCCCCGATCCTGCAAAAGCTACCGGAACTGAAGAAGAAGTTATGAACGAATTTCGCAGCGTTCGCGATCAAATAAAAGACTACTGTCGGAATTTTGTAGCCGCACATGTCAGCCACTAATTGCACTCCCGCAGCAGCGCGTAAGCGTTTAAGTTTCTTGGATCGCTATTTAACTCTTTGGATTTTTCTGGCGATGCTTATTGGCGTGGTGCTCGGAAAATTTGCACCCGAAATCCCGCAACTCGTCGAATCGTATAGTGTTGGAACTACAAACATTCCGCTGGCAATCGGTCTGATTTTAATGATGTATCCGCCGCTAGCCAAGGTTGAATACGGGAAAATGAAGAGCGTTTTCAGCAATGTTAAAGTGCTGAGTATTTCGCTGTTTCTGAACTGGATCGTGGGTCCGCTACTGATGTTTACACTAGCCTATTTATTTCTTAGGGACGAACCCGAATACATGACCGGGTTGATACTTATTGGTTTGGCGCGTTGTATTGCGATGGTTGTGGTTTGGAATGATTTGGCAGAAGGAAATCGGGAGTATGGCGCCGGACTTATTGCTTTAAACAGCTTGTTCCAAATATTTACGTACAGCTTGTACGCGTATTTTTTCTTGACCATTTTCCCCAGTTGGCTCGGACTGCCCACTGTATCGGTGAATATCTCGGTTGCCGAAATTGCCGAAAGTATTGGTATCTATTTGGGAATTCCGTTTGTGCTTGGTGTTGTTTCACAAAAAGTATTGCAACAAATAAAAGGTCGTGATTGGTTTTTTGGAAAATTCATTCCGGCAGTTTCTCCAATCACGTTAATTGCTTTACTTTTTACCATTGTTTTAATGTTTAGCCTTAAAGGCGAAACGATTGTAGCCATTCCGCTGGATGTTTTGAAAATTGCTGTTCCGTTGCTTATTTATTTCATATTGATGTTTTTGCTGAGCTTTATTGTTGGTTTGCTAATGAAAGTTGATTATTCGCGCAACACAGCTATAGCATTCACGGCAACAGGAAATAATTTTGAATTAGCGATAGCGGTAGCGGTGGCAGTTTTTGGCATCGGCAGTAAACAAGCATTTGCCGGCGTTATCGGGCCATTAGTTGAAGTACCTGCCTTAATAGCTTTGGTTAATGTAGCGTTTTTCTTTCGGAAGAAATACTATGCAAAACCAGAACCTTAATTCTTATTCGAAGTAGTTGCCTATTTATGGTGCCTGTAGTTTTTTGATGTCTTCATTTCAAATAAACGCGCAAATGTGTATTTTCGAAGAATAAAAATATGAGCATGCGAAAAATCATCTATCTATTTGTTTGTGGAGCTTTTTTTATTTCTTGTAAGAAGGAGTTGCAGCCTCAAGACAGTTCTTCAACAACCGATACAACAAAAGTGGCAACTACAGCACCAACCAATGTAACGCCAGTACAACCTACAGCGCCGGGAGCTCCCGTTCAACCCGTTACGGTACAGCCAACAGCTGCACAACCGCAACAAATGGTGGTAAGTCAGCCTGTGGCAAAAACACCAAAGGGAATGAATCCGCCGCATGGTCAGCCAGGACACCGTTGTGATATAGCTGTTGGCGCACCCTTAAATAGCAAACCAAAATCGGCGCCTGCAACAGTTACTCAGATGGCTCCGCAGCAGTCGGTAGTAGTTCCGCAGCCAGCAGCAGCACCGCAACCTGTTTCAACTCCAACTGAAACCCCTGCAACTACTCCTGAAAAGAAAGAAGGTGAATAATTATCGTCATTTTATAAAAAATATCGGGCTCATTGGAATTATTCTGATGAGCCTTCCTTTTTTTGGTCAAACTATCTCAGGAACTGTTTTGGATCAAAAAGAAAATGAGGTTTTATCGTATGTAAATATTGGCGTTCCGGGTAAGAATATCGGAACTGTTTCAGACAATAGAGGAAGCTTTTCTTTAGATCTTACTAAGGCCACCGATTCTGATGTCCTTGTTTTCTCAACCATTGGTTACAAAAGCAAATCGGTTCTAATTGCGAATCTTCGAGCGGATAATACGTTTGCAGAAAAGATACGTTTAGAGCGCGAGATCTACGAATTAAATGAAGTTGTGATTAAACCAGGAACATTCCAAACCGTTAATTTAGGTCGGAGTTTTGGTCGCACCCGGCTTAGTGCTGGTTTTGCTACCAATAAGCTAGGTAATGAGTTAGCTATGGAGTTTAATGCAGGGAAAGTGGCTTTCTTTCCGGAGCGTTTCGAAGCTGTTATCAGTGCTAACACTTATGGCAAAATTAAACTTCGACTTAACGTTTACGAGGGCGTAAGTGGTGTTCCGGGCAGAAATATCCTGTCTGAAAACATATTTGTGGAAACCGATATTAAAAAAGGAATTTTGAGTGTTGATTTGACTCCATACGACTTACGTGTTACCGATATTTTTTTCATCAGCCTGGAATTAATTGAAAATATGGGTGAAGGTCGTTTACATTTTGTTGCTGATTACAAAGGGAAACCCATTTTAACCCGAGCCGTAAGTCAAGGAAACTGGCGTTCGCAAGACGATGTTGCGCTCAATTTTTCGGTTATTGGCAAACAAGAAACGAGTAAAAAACGTTAGCCAATAAAAAAACCACCCATTTCTGAGTGGTTTAGTGGAGAATACCGGATTCGAACCGGTCACCTCTTGCCTGCCAGGCAAGCGCTCTAGCCAAATGAGCTAATCCCCCAAATGGTTGGCAAATATAACAGAATTTGTCTGAACTTTACAACCTGAATATTTTTGTATGAATAGCGAGCAAGCTTTTGTAAAAACGGATGTCGTCAATCGAATTGCGACAATATCATTCTTCCATCCGCAAGGAAATTCGTTTCCAAGCAGTCAACTTCGAGATTTAACAGACGCCTTACATTCGCTTTCGGATCGTATCGACGTAAACGTTATTGTTCTTCAAAGTCACGGAGATTCGGCTTTTTGTGGTGGCGCTTCATTCGACGAGCTTTTGCAAGTTAACGATGAAGCCTCTGGGAAAACATTCTTTAGCGGATTTGCCAATGTAATAAATGCTATGCGCAAATGTAAACACCCCATTGTAGGTCGCGCGCAAGGTAAAGCTGTTGGCGGCGGAGTGGGTTTATTGGCCGCCTGCGATTTCGTTTTTGCTACCGAGCAAGCAGCCGTAAAATTATCGGAATTAGCAATCGGAATCGGTCCGTTTGTAATTGAACCCGCCGTTTCGCGTAAAATTGGATTAAACGGATTTACCGCCATGACTTTGCAACCTACGCGTTGGTTTGACGCGCTTTGGGCGCACAACGCAGGTTTGTATCACGCTGTTTTTGCTGATGTCGCTGCTTTAGACGATGCTTTGAGTCAATTCCTGGGTTCGCTGTCGTCTTATAGTAACGAGGCATTACAAGAGCTTAAATGGGTTATGTGGAAAGATACCGCACATTGGGAAACGTTACTTTATGAGCGCGCTGCTATTTCCGGGCGTTTGGTGTTGTCGGAGTTTACGAAGAAAAAATTGGGGGAGTTGCGAGGATAGGTTTGAAGCCTGGAGACTTTTAACCTGAGTTCGATTTAAAAATTGCGGTCAGAAAACAGATAAATGGTTGACTACAAGGCAGAATTGTTTTGGGATACTGTTGTATCGCAAAAAAATCTAACGAAGTAGGCGACCGTTTAATTGTTTAGCGTCTGGGTCGTTCAAATCCAACGATACTATATTTTGCAATTTATTCATTTTCAGCGTTCTGACAAAGATTTTTAATCGAGCTTAGGTTTTAAGCATTTAACTTCTTTCGAAGCTTTTTAGTGTGTCAAATGAATGTTATTTCGGGTCAACTTTCGCGGAAAGCAATAAAAAAACCCCGACCTCTTTTCGAAATCGGGGTTTTGTTTATTCGTGTATTTCATGACCTTCGCGGTCGAAGAAATGGTATTCTAAAAAGGTATAAGCATCTCTAGGGATGATTTTTACCCACTTTTTGTATTTCAAGGCCCAGCGCACACGTGGCGATGGCATGCCTTTAGAAAGATACGCAGCTACGAACGGATGTACGTTCAGTACCAGTCCTCGATGGGTGCCGATAAGTCGGTCGAGATCGCTTTCTATTTTGGTAATGATAGAAATAGGCGCTTCGATTTCACCGTTTTCGTTGTTTGGATCTTCCTCTCTTGTTTTGATGTTTACCTCTGGCCGAACGCGTTGTCGCGTAATTTGCACGAGTCCGAATTTACTCGGTGGTAAAATTTTGTGTTTGGCTTTATCGTCGCTCATTTCTTCCCTCAGGAAGTCGAATAGCACTTTACGGTTATCTGGATTCGACATATCGATGAAGTCGACTACAATAATGCCTCCCATATCGCGCAGTCGCAATTGGCGAGCGATTTCGGCGGCGGCAATCAAGTTTACTTCCATAGCGGTTTCTTCCTGATTGTTTGCTTTATTACTGCGATTTCCGCTGTTTACATCAATAACGTGTAAAGCTTCGGTATGCTCGATAATCAAATAAGCACCTTTGCTCATCGAGACGGTTTTTCCGAAAGAAGTTTTTATTTGTCTTTCGATGTGATATTTCTCGAATATGGGCAAATTTTTAGATTGATAAAGTTTAACAATAGATTGTTTTGCGGGTGCTATTTCTTGGAGATAGTCGCGCGTTTGATAGTACAACTCTTCATCGTCAACATGAATGCCGCTGAAAGTATCGTTGAATACGTCTCTTAGAATACTAGAAGCCCGATTCAACTCTCCCAAGACCTTCGATGGATGATGAGCAGTTGGTAATTTTTTACACATTCCCGACCACCTGTCGAGTAATGTTTGTAGATCTTTTTCAAGTTCTGTTGTTTGTTTGCCTTCGGCTACTGTGCGTACAATAACTCCAAATCCTTTCGGACGAATAGAGGAAACCAATCGTTTAAGACGCTCTTTCTCTTCTCTTGATTCGATTTTTTGCGATATGGAAACGCGGTCAGAGAAAGGAACGAGAACAATAAACCGACCTGCCAAGGACAATTCGCTGCTAATGCGCGGTCCTTTAGTCGATATAGGTTCTTTGACGACTTGTACCAAAACGGATTGATTCGCGCTGAGAACGTCGGTGATGGCACCGTTTTTATCAATTTCTTTTTCAAATTGAAAGTTCTTTAGCGTGTAATCTTTTGCTTTTCCGGTGGTAAGCGATTTCAGAAATTTAAGTTGTGAATTTAGGTTCGGACCTAAATCGTGGTAATGCAAGAAGGCGTCTTTCTCAAAACCTACGTTTACGAAAGCCGCGTTTAAACCAGCAACAGGTTTGCGAATTTTAGCAATGAAAATATCGCCAACTTGGAAGTTGCTTTTTTCTTCTTGTTTGTGTAACTCAATTAGTTTTCCGTCTTTAAGTAAGGCAAAATCAACAGCATCAGGATTAGATCTGATGATGAGTTCTTTGTTCACTTTATAGTAAGGTTGTGGGCACGAGACATGCTCGTATTTGCCCAATTGTTAAACAATGCTGTTTTTTCGGTGGAGCCAAAAGTGTTGGCTCGCAATGTCAATGAACGTAAAAAAAGAAAAAGTAGTGTTGAACTACTTTTTCTTTTTGTGGCGGTTAGCTCTCGCTCTCTTTTTTCTTTTGTGCGTAGCTACCTTATGTCTTTTTCTTTTTTTACCACTTGGCATAGTTGGTGAATTAGTGATTAATATTGGTTATTTAGCCTCGTTGTTGGTTTTTACACCTTCAACAAATACTTTGGCAGGCTTAAAAGCAGGAATGTTGTGTGCCGGAATTTTAATAGTTGTGTTCTTTGAGATGTTTCTTCCGGTTTTCTCTGCTCTTGTTTTGATGATGAAGCTACCAAAGCCTCTCAAATATACATTATCACCAGTTTCTAATGAAGTTTTCACCTCTTCCATAAACGTTTCCACAGTAGCTTGAACATCGCCTTTTTCAAGACCAAGTTTCTCAGAAATTTTAGCTACGATATCTGCTTTCGTCATTTTCTTTCTTTTAATTGAGAATTAATTTTTTTGAGGTTGCAAATATACAATAATAAAAAACAATATATCAAGCTAAAACATTAAATTTTAACTACATAAACGATTAATTTTGGCAACACCTTAACAAACATGAACTTTTCTAATATTCTCATAGCGTGGTATTTAGATAATAAACGCGATTTGCCCTGGCGATCAACCACCGATCCATATCTCATTTGGCTCTCCGAAATAATGCTCCAGCAAACGCGCGTTGCACAAGCTTTACCGTATTTTTTTGCCTTCTCAGAAGCCTTTCCAACCGTAACCGATCTGGCAAATGCACCCGAGGATAAAATTTTAAGATTATGGCAAGGTCTCGGCTATTATTCTCGAGCCAGAAACATGCACGCCACATCTAAATTAATCGTCGAGCAATATCAGGGAAAGTTTCCCAATTCCTACAAAGAACTTATTAAACTAAAGGGTATTGGCCCTTACACCGCTGCCGCGATTGCTTCGTTTGCTTTTCGCGAAGCTGTTGCAGTTGTTGATGGAAACGTCTATCGCGTGCTGTCTCGTATTTTTGGAATTGATACCGATATCGCCAAAACCGAAGCCAAATCGGTTTTTTTCGAACTGGCACAAACGCATATTAACCCACAAAAACCCGATCTATTCAATCAAGCAATAATGGAGTTTGGGGCACTGCAATGTGTTCCTAAAAATCCGAATTGCGGCGTTTGTCCCTTTGCGGCAACATGTTTCGCTTTCCAAAACAACCAAATTGCAAATTTACCAATCAAATCGAAAGCTAAAAAGGCGCGAAAACGCTACTTTAACTATTTCGTTGCGTCGAACGATAAGCAGCAAATTATTCTGCAGCAGCGCACCCAAAAAGATATTTGGCAAAAATTATACGAATTTCCGCTTCTGGAAACCGCAACTGAAATTCAACACGAAGCGGCGCTAAATGCAGCACAAAAACTAATTCCAAACGCAGTCGTTCAGCGCATCGATGCCTTCCCCGAAAGGGCAACCCATAAATTGTCGCACCAAATAATCGAACTTTGTTTCTGGAAGCTCGAAATCGAAGGTAATTTGCCTGACGCAGTGCCGCTTAACCGTGCTGTCGACTATCCGATGCCCATTGCACTTCATAATTTTACTGTTGCAGAAATAGCGCGAGCAGAAAAATGATTACATT
>CALRVY020000117.1:0-9200 GCA_943371725.1 Pseudanabaena sp. UWO311
TATTTTACTGTTGACCTTACTTCAACAATGCCAAACGGCAAAAAACACCACGGGTTTGGAAGCAAAACTTATTTATACAGCTTACAGTCGCGGCATTTTTAAGGAAATAGTTGTGAATCAAAACCAGTATTCGATTTCGGAAAAGCGCGGTTCTGAATTGCAGTGGATTAGCCTTTCGGCGGAAGATAAAGACAAATTACTAGACGCATTAAATAGTGTCGATTTAAAGAAGATTAGTGTTTTGGAAGCACCGAGCAACAAGCGTTTTCACGACGGAGCTGCCATTGCACAGTTAAAAGTTGAAACCAAAACCGATACGTTCGAGTCGGCAGCGTTTGATCACGGAAATCCGCCACGGGAAATCGCTATTTTAGTCGACCAATTGCTAAAATTAGAATCGAAACCATGAGTATTAGTGTCATACAAGAAGAAATAGTAGGTGAATTTGAAATGTTCGATCCGGAAAGTTGGGACGAACGTTACCAATACGTGATCGATTTGGGGAAGTCGCTTCCGCTGATTGATTCGAAATACAAAACCGAGGAGAATATTATAAAAGGTTGCCAAAGTAAAGTGTGGCTCCACGCCGATTACGAAGGCGGAAAGGTTGTGTACAGCGCAGATAGCGATGCGATTTTAACCAAAGGCTTGATTGCCATTTTGATACGTTCGTTTTCGCACCAGGCACCAAAAGATATTTTAGAAGCCAAAACCGATTTTATCGATCGCATTGGTTTGAAGGAACACCTCTCGCCTACCCGCGCGAACGGTTTGGTTTCAATGGTTAAACAAATAAAAATGTACGCCCTTGCTTTTTCATCGAAGTCGGAACAGCAAGCATAAAGAACGAAAAGTATTATGGAAGAATTTAACGATACCATTAATTTAGGAGAAAACGTTGTAAAAGTTTTGAAAGGCATTTACGATCCTGAAATTCCGGTAGATATTTACGAATTGGGGTTGATTTACGACGTGATGATTAACGAAGATTCGGAAGTTAAGGTTTTGATGACGCTAACTTCGCCGAATTGTCCGGTTGCCGAAACGCTACCCAAGGAAGTGGAGGAAAAAATTAAAAATATTGACGGCGTTAAGGATGTAGAAGTTGAAATTACTTTTGATCCGCCGTGGACGAAAGATTTGATGAGCGAAGAAGCTAAGTTAGAATTGGGATTTCTGTAAATCTATGGAAGAGATTGTAAATAAGGTAGCACAATCATCGTTAGCGGTTTTTGATTTGGAGGATTTTTATCCTAGAAATCAGAAAGTAGCTGTTGATATTGCCGACTTTTTAGAAGACGGATTTATACTTCGTGAGGTTACTTTTAGGAACGCGTTAAAAGCGCACGACTGGAGCAATTATCAGGATAAACTCGTGGCTGTTTATTGCAGTACCGATGCTATTTTACCCGCTTGGGCGCCGATTTTGGTTGCCACACATTTGCACGAGTTTGCGAAAAAAGCCTATTTATGTAAGCTTTCAGAATTAGATACGCTTTACTTTACGGAAACTTTAAGCGCTTTCGACTACAGTTCGTATAGCGAAAAACCGGTCATTTTGAAAGGCTGTAGCAAAAAACCAGTACCAGAATTGGCCTATCTTTTGGCCATGGATAAACTGCAGCGTGTTGCCAAATCGGTTATGTTTGGCGAAGCATGTTCGGCAGTACCGTTGTATAAAAAGAGAAAATAACGCCGATTTTAAATTGTTAAAATCTTGTGAAAAGTTATCTTTGCGCGATTTTTAAAGATAACAAACATGAGGAACATCATTTGCGCAAGTTTGGTACTGTTTTCTGCAAGTACGTGGGCGCAAAACACCGAAAGGGAATTGGTTAAGAAAACAGAAGAAGCGGTAAAAGTACTACAAGACACGGTACACCGCGGCTGGAAGTCGAAAGGAACTTTTACGTTTTTAGTAAATCAAGCTTCGTTTAGCAATTGGGTTGCAGGAGGAGAAAACAACATTGCAGGAACAGTTGGTTTGAATTACGATTTGAACTACAAACGTAAAAATTTAACTTGGGACACCAAGGTTGTTGGAGCTTACGGATTAATTAAGACCAAGAATGCTGATTTTGAAAAGAAGACAGACGACCGTTTGGAGATAAACTCTGTTTTGGGAACTAAGGCATTTGGCGAATGGTATTATTCCTTTTTTGTAAACTTTAGAACGCAGTTTACCAAGGGTTTTCTTTATCAGAAAAATTCAGAGGGTAAAGAGATTAGAACGGAAAATACGAATATTTTCTCGCCTGCATACCTCACTTTTGGCCCAGGTTTGTTTTGGAAGAAGAACGATAATTTAAAAATAAACTTAGCGCCGTTAACTTCGAAAATGACTTTTGTAGACCGCCGATACACCAGCGTTCCGGATTATGTTAAAGGAAGCTATTTTGGTGTAGAAGCTAATAAAAGTTTGCGATACGAGCTTGGTTTGTATGCATCAACGTATTACAAATTCAATTTGATGACAAACGTTGCTGTGGAAAATATCTTAAACCTGTATACCAACTACTTAGAAGATCCGAAAAATGTGGATATGGATTACTCGCTTGCCGTAGTTATGAAGGTAAATAAATACGTGAGTGCCAACATTGCGTTTCAAGCAATTTACGACGATAACGCCTTTGCAGGCTTCCAAACGCGTCAGATTTTCGGTGTTGGAGGAACGATCGGTTTCTAGAAACCTGAGTTCGATTAAAAATCTTTGTCAGATCGCTTGAAATCAACAAATTGTGAAATCAAATAGCGATGGAAAGGAACAACTTCCACGCTAAACAGATAAACGGCCGCCTACTTCGTTAGCTTTTTTTGCGATACTACAGTATCCCAATAAAAATCTGCCTGTTATACCATTTATCTGTTTTCTGACCGCAATTTTTAAATCTAACTCAGGTTAGAACGGTAGTTTGATAACGATTTTCTGCGTTACGGATAGAGCCAAATAGCCCACAGCGACGAGGCACGAGGAAGCGCGGACTATGGGCGAAAGCCGGACTTGCCGAAATGTGCGCCGTAGCTTTAGCGGAGGTGGACATTTTGGCGAGGAACGCCCAAAAAAAAATGAATCAAAAGCTTAATCTTCGACGGCGTCGTGGTAATCTGGGTACAGAAATTTATTGTACGGGAAGCGGCTGATGTGGATTTTTCGCACCTCTTCGTACACGCGGGCGCGGAAATCTTCGAAATTTTCTTTATTGACAGCCGATATAAAGACAGCAGTATCGGTTCCGTTTTCCGACATCCAAGTTTGTTTCCATTCGTCGAGCGTGTAATGTTTACGGGTTCGCTCGGTCATTAAATCGTCTTCTTCAATAACTTGATGTTTGTAGGCATCGATTTTATTGAAGACCATAAGCGTAGGTTTATCGTTACTCTTAATGTCTTGTAAAATCTGATTTACAGCTGCAATATGGTCTTCGAAATCGGGATGTGAAATATCGACAACGTGGAGTAATAAATCGGCTTCGCGCACTTCGTCGAGTGTACTTTTAAACGACTCGATAAGTTGTGTAGGAAGCTTTCGGATGAAACCCACGGTGTCGGAGAGCAGAAACGGCAGATTTTTAATAACTACTTTTCGAACGGTGGTGTCGAGTGTAGCGAAAAGTTTGTTTTCGACGAAGACTTCGCTTTTTGAGATGACGTTCATTAGCGTTGACTTCCCGACGTTTGTGTACCCGACGAGCGCCACACGAACCATGGCTCCGCGGTTGCTTCTTTGCACCGACATTTGGCGGTCGATGGTTTTGATTTTTTCTTTGAGAAGTGCGATACGGTCGCGAACGATACGGCGGTCGGTTTCGATTTCGGTTTCACCCGGACCACGGAGACCGATTCCTCCTTTTTGCCGCTCGAGGTGTGTCCACATTCCGGCAAGTCTAGGTAGCAAATATTGGCATTGTGCAAGCTCAACTTGGGTTCTGGCGTAAGATGTTTCTGCGCGTTGTGCGAAGATATCGAGGATGAGATTGGTTCGATCAAGGACTTTTGCTTGCAGAATTTTCGAGATATTTTTTTGTTGTGAAGGCGAAAGTTCGTCGTCGAAAATAACGGTATTGACGTGAAATTTTTGGATGTAAGCTGCAATTTCCTCCATTTTTCCGGTTCCGAGAAAGGTTTTCGGATTGGGACGTTCGAGTTTTTGGGTGAAACGTTTAACCACGGTTCCTCCTGCTGTAAATGTCAGAAATTCAAGTTCATCGAGATACTCGTTGAGTTTATCTTCGGACTGGTTTTGTGTGATAATTCCAACGAGTACGGTTTTTTCAATATCAATTTTTTCTACTTCGAGCATAATCCAATTAAGAGGTTGCAAAGGTAGTGAAACAAATAGGTTTAGTGAATTGGTACGGAGAGGGAAAACTGAATAAAATCGTTAAAACCTAACTTTTTGTTAGCGCTTTCTTAAAAATGTATAAATTTGGAATCCATAAATTGAAAAATTTACCTGATTTAATTTTAAGAACTCGTTTTATGAAAAGAATTGCACTTTTGATTGCATTGTTGTTTTCTTTTGCGGGATTTGCACAATTCACGGAGACGTTTGAAAGCGGTTTTCCAGCGGGTTGGCTAAGGCTAAACGCCCCGGCTGGTCCGAACTTTGGAATTGGTGCAAACCAACAATGGATGTTAAACACAACACCCAACCCGGTTAACCCATCGGGACTTGCCGCCTACGCGGGCGCTAATGCTGCTTTGATTCCTTTGGAACAGATTGGAGCAGGCAATACCGAAGAAGACTGGATGATTACTACCCAGCTGACTGTGCCAGCGAATGGACAGTTGCGTTTTTGGACGCGCCAAGCTCAGAATGGTGATCAAGGTTCGCTATTTCAAATACGAGCTTCATTAAATGCAACACAAGATAATCAGACTGCATTTCAAATAATTCAAACATACACCGAGTCGGATTTACAAGACCTAAATGGTGATATTACGCAGTATACCGAGAAAGTAATCGATTTTCCGGCTGCGTTCGTTGGGCAGCAAGTGTATGTTGCCTTTGTTCGTGTACACACGCAACTTACGAATGCACGTTCAGGTGATCGTTGGTTAATAGACGACGTACGGGTTCGCCCACGTTGTACAAACCCTAACGGTTTGGATGCTTCGAATCCGCAATCGACTAGTATAACACTTACGTGGAATAATCCTGGATTAGCAACTAGTTTTGAAATAGAAGCTGTTCCACAAGGGCAAGATCCAACGGGAACAGGTGTAATTGTGAATGCTCCGGGCACAAACCCAACAACTTTTAACACGGCAGGTTCGCCTATAGTTTTTGCACCTGGTCAATGTTATCAATACTTTGTAAGAGCAGTTTGCGGAGTAGCACCAGACACATTAACGAGCGGCTGGGCTGGTCCATTCCCGTTTTGTACTTTGCCGTTGGGTTCGGTTTGTAATGACCCTTTAGTTGTTCCAACCTTGCCTTACCAAACCGCAGGAAACACTCTAAACTTTGGAGACGAAGTAGATACCACGCAGGGAACTGGTTGTGGTACAACTCCGGCAAACACAAATTATCTTGCAGGAAATGAGGTGTTTTATAGCTATACGGCCGATATCACTGGAAACGTTTCCATCTTGATGTCGCCAGGAGCTAATAATTCTTCGCTTTTTGTTTACAACAATTGTGCTGGTATTGGAGTGTCTTGTATTGCAGGTATTGCTAATACAAATTCGACACCAAGATCGTTGATAGTACCAATGGTTGCAGGACAAACGTATATCATTGTTATTTCTTCTAGCCAAACTACGCAGTCGATTCCGTATACACTTTTAATTCAGAGAGAAGATTGTGCTCCAAAACCAACGGCCTTGAGTGCTACTGCCATTGGCTTAACAACTGCTACATTAGGATGGACTAGTGCTGAATTCACCTCATGGCAAGTTGCTGTTCAGCCTGCTGGTACGGGAGTTCCCGCTGGCGCTGGAGTTGTGGTAAATACAAATAGTTTTCAACCAACTTTAACTCCGGCAACGCAGTATGAATTTTGGGTTCGTGCCGAATGTACGCCTGGAGGAACTGCCTTTACGGGTTGGGCTGGTCCGTTTTTCTTCAACACTCTAATTTGTGAAGACGCTAATAAGTGTGACTATACTTTTAGACTTACCGACCAAGCTAATAATGGCTGGAACGGCGCCGTTATGCAAGTACGTCAGGCTGGAATTGTGGTGGCCTCTTTAGGACCACAACTCGGTAACGGAACAGCTCCGGCAAACGTTACTGTTGCTTTGTGTGACGATATTCCGTTCGACATTTTTTGGATAACTGCGGGAACACAGCCAAATCAATGTATTTTAAACGTTATCAATAATTTCGGACAAACTGTATTTACTAAACCTTCAGGGACAGGAACTGTTGGAACAGTGATTACCACTCAGCCCGTTGATTGTCAGACGCCGCGTTGCGATTTGACTCCAACTGCTGTTACCATTGCTCCAGATTCTATTGAAACGACATTCTTAACTGTAACATGGAGTGCGCCTGCTACAACTTCTTGGGATATCATTGTTTTGCCCGCCGGTTCTCCGGCCCCAACGGCTACTTCGACTCCCACTTTCAACGATATAACTGTTGCAGATCCTAACAACCCATCGTTCACTTTCCCAGCTGGATCTTTAATTCCAGACACGGCATACAGTGTTTACGTACGTGTTAATTGCAACAACCCAACAGACTCAGCTTGGGGTGGGCCAGCTAACGCAACAACCGATCCAACATGTTTTAGACCAACGGCACCAGCAGTTACAGCGATTGCAATTGCTACCCCAGGATCTGCTACTGCGTCTGCAACATTTACTTGGACAGCTGGCGAACCTACAAATACGCTATGGGAGATTTATGTTAGTCCGATTAACGTTGCGCCAACCGCCACAACACCAGCAACATATACGAATATTACTGCAACAACATTTACAGCTACAGATTTACTTCCAGCGACGATTTATTATGCTTGGGTACGAACTGTATGTCCGGGTCCAGATCCAAGTATCTGGGTAGCTTTCCCAGTATTTAACACCGATACTTGTTTTGATACAGATCGTTGCGACTACCGCGTTTTATTATTCACAGGTACGGGCAACACCTGGGGTGGCGGTCGAATTCAGATTCGTCAAAACGGAATATTAGTGGCTACTTTGGGTGCTCAAAGTGTAAATAACGCTACAGGAGTTGCAGTTCCACTATGTCCTAACGTACCTTTCGATGTATTTTGGAGTGTACCTGGAAACAATCCAGATAATATAGGCTTTACTATCGTAACGCCATTTAATGACGTGGAGTTTACAAAACAGCTGGGACAAGGTGCCCCTTTAACGGTTTTGTACACAGGAGTAACGAACTGTAATCCGCCAGCTTGTGCGCAGCCAATTAATTTAACTGCGGTTAGTAGTGCAACAAGTGCGGTACTCAGCTGGACAGATATTTCGGTTCCTCCGGCAGCGAACTACGCCATTTATATCGTGCCACAGGGTGGATTACCTCCAACAAATAACCCACCAACACCGCCAACAATTACCAATGTAACTAATCCTTTCACTATAAGTGCTGCAACTGGATTCCCAATTCAGCCTTCGACTGCATATACTTATTATGTCAAGTCACTTTGTTCGCCAACTGAAAGTAGTGCATGGACTATTTTAAATCCACATACGTTTATTACTAAACCAATTAACGACGACTGTGCAAATGCATTTGCTGTGCCCGTTAATGTGGGACAAAGTTGTGATCCTGTAAACAACGTGGCCGGTAATACATTTGGAGCGACAACTTCTGTTCCACCGGCAAATACAGGTGCAGCTTGCGGAACTGTAGATGATGATATCTGGTTTAGCTTTGTTGCTGGACCAACTGGCACACAAACCATTAACATTAACGACGTTAATATAACGCCTACCACGGCGCGCGTGCACCATACTTTGTTTTCGGGAAGTTGCGATAATTTGACGCAAATCTATTGTAGTACAGCGTATAGCTCTACAGCAACTGGATTAACGCCAGGACAAACGTATTATATAAGAGCATATAACAACGGAAGTGCTGCTAGTCAAAGATCAACGTTTACTATTTGCATTACCTCACCTCCGATTAACGACAATTGTACTGGGGCTGTAAACGTTCCTGTAAATCCGACGTGGACTTGCGAGCCCGCATTTAATGTTGGAGGAAGTACACTTGGTGCAACTGCTTCTACTCCGCCTGCAAACACGGGAGCTGGTTGTGGTACTACTGACGACGATGTTTGGTTTTCATTTACAGCCATAAACGCTATTCAAGTAATTAACATCAATAATATTGTAGGAACAACAGCTACAACTGCTTTAAACCATAGTTTGTTTTCTGGAACCTGCGACAACTTGACTCAAATTTACTGTAGTACAGCTACAACAAGAGTTGTAAATGGGTTAACTGTAGGACAAACCTATTTTATCAGAGTTTACACAGCGGCATCAACAGCTGGAGCGTCGGCAACGTTTACGGTTTGTATCAATACACCACCGCCTCCATCTGGAAATGACTTATGTGCAGATGCAATACCTGTGGGAGTGAATCCTAGTTCAACATGTAACGTATTTGCCGCAGGAAATCTCATTGGAGCAACTCCAACAGGTGGAAATTTACCCGCCGGCTGCGTTGGAACTGCCGACGATGATGTATGGTTTAGTTTCGTTGCTACTTCAACTACACATTTTGTTCAGCTATTTAATTTAGAAGGAACAACAACCAATTTAAATCATGCTGTATATTCGGGCACTTGCGATGGATTAGTATTCCGTTACTGTTCACCTGCAAACAACCTAATTAGTACCGCTAACAATTTTATTGTAGGTCAAACGTACTATGTTCGTGTATGGTCTAACGAAAACATTCCGCAAGCAGTAGAGTTTGATATTTGTATTCGCTCTGTTTCAACATGTGCGAGTGCTGAGCCGTTTTGCGGTTCTTCGCCAGACGAGCCATTTATTTATTCGAATACAACTGGAGTTACTTCTACTGGACAAATCGCTTGTTTAGCCACTACGCCAAACCCAACCTATTATACTTTAAACGTAGGTCAAGACGGTCCATTAGTATTCAATATTCTTCAGAATACGGCATTTGATGAAGCAGGTAATCCGACTGGAACAGGGCTTGACGTTGACTTTGTAGCTTGGGGTCCATTCGACTCCCCTGACAGCTGCGGTGAAAT
>CALRVY020000118.1:0-9153 GCA_943371725.1 Pseudanabaena sp. UWO311
GATGGATGTTGATTCGGCAATTTCGAGAAAGGCGCTTTTAGACAGGTCGAGTTCGCGACTTTTCTTTGCCGGTCCGCGATCGGTGATTGTTACCACAACCGATTTTCCATTTGCAGGATTTACCACTTTAAGTTTGGTTCCGAAAGCAAGTGTGCGGTGCGCCGCTGTTTTCTCTTTTTGGCGAAATACGCTGCCGGAAGCGGTTCGTTTTCCATCGAATTTGTCGGCGTAAAAACTGATTTCAGCACTTTTTTTCAAAATGCTTGACTTGCTTTTTGAAGCACCGCAACCAATGAGAAGCATGACGAGCGTGCAAATAGCGAAGCGTTTACAGCTACGCATTATTCGATGATTTCTTCGATAGTCACTTTGAGTGATCCGCCGTATCGAGAGGAAGCAATGTCCATGAAAGCGCGTTTGGACAGATCGATATCGCGTCCTCGTGTGAAAGGTCCGCGATCGTTTATAACCACAACAACTGATTTTTTATTGGCTTCGTTGGTAACGCGCAATTTAGTTCCGAACGGTAGTTTACGATGTGCTGCGGTGTATTTGTTGTTATCGAAACGTTTGCCGCTGGCAGTTCGTCGGCCGTTAAATTTATCGGCATAGTACGAAGCATGCGCATTTTTCTTGAATAGCTTGTATTTTACTTTTTTGGCAAGCGAATCGACTTTCTTAACAGTGTCTTGCAGCGGACGCGTTTGCGCAGTTACTTTTTTTGGTTTTGGTGCCGGTTTATCGAAATTTCCAGCGCTAAAAAAAGCAGTTACAGCAGTAAAAAAAAGGTATAAAATTTTAATTTTCATAGGTGACAGTTTAGTGCAGGCTAGGTTTTAAAACCATAGTTTCCAAGGGATTCTGCTTAAAATCAGCACTAAACCTAATCCGTAAAAAATCAAGAAATTTTTGAAAATCGCGCTGCTTTCCGACATTTTTTTGTGTCTCGACCAGCCAATGGTAATCAAAACAATAGCGATGATATTAATAAGCGGATGTTCTAAAGAAGTGAGTCTTAATTGCGCATCTTGCATTTGTCCAAAAGCCGCTTTTCCCATTGGTGAAACAAACCATAAAACTAAACCGAACAGCAATTGAACGTGCGATGCGATAAGTGCAAAAAGAGCTAATTTTTTGTCTTTATCAGAAAAAGGTTTTGCGTTTACTTTGCTCATTAAGGCATTTAATACGCTGAAAAATAGAACTATTAGGACAATGTAAGCCCAACCAGAATGTGCGTTTTGCAAAAAATTGTACATATTATTTTTGATGTTTGTAGTTGTAAATATAGAGAAAATGTCGCTTAAAACCTAAGTCTACCGTTTCTCGAGGTAATACGAAACGAGCGAAGCGGTTGAGCCGTCGTGCTTTTTCGCTGCTTTACCGTCGAATTCATCTAGGATTGAATTAGCGAGTTGTTTCCCTAATTCAACGCCCCATTGGTCGTAGCTAAATATGTTCCAAATAACACCTTGAACGAAGATTTTGTGTTCGTACATGGCTATCAAAGCGCCGAGTGAATGCGGTGTAAGCTTATCGATTAACAAGGTATTCGTTGGTCGGTTTCCTGAAAACACTTTAAAAGGTTTTAAGAACGCGGCCTTTTCGGGATTCATTTGCGCTTGATCGAATTCGTCTTGAACCGTTTCAGGAGTTTTCCCATTTAGTAAAGCTTCGGTTTGTGCGAAGAAATTCGACATGAGTTTATCGTGGTGATCTTGCAAACCGTGACAGGATTTAACGAATCCGATAAAATCAGTTGGAATGAGTTTCGTTCCTTGATGCAACAATTGGAAGAAAGCGTGTTGCGAGTTGGTTCCGGGTTCTCCCCAAATGATGGTCCCAGTTTGATACTCGATTGGGTTTCCGGAACGATCAACGCTTTTTCCGTTGCTTTCCATGATTCCTTGCTGTAAATAAGGAGCTAATTTTTGCAAGTATTGCGTGTACGGAATCAGCGCTTCGGATTCGGCGCCGTAAAAGTTGTTGTACCAAACGGTTAACAAGGCAAGAACCACAGGAATGTTTTCGTGGAAATCGCTGTCGCGGAAATGTTTGTCCATTTCGCCTGCGCCAGTCAGTAATTCGTCGAAGTTATCGAATCCAACAGCAAGCGCGATGGTAAGTCCGACGGCGCTCCACAAAGAGAAACGGCCGCCAACCCAATCCCACATAGGGAATATGTTTTCTGAATCTATACCGAAATCGGTAACTTTTTCAATATTTGTGGAAACGGCAACGAAATGTTTGGCAATGTCTTCCGATCGGCCGTGGTTTAAGAACCAGTTTTGTGCCGTGGTTGCATTTGCGAGTGTTTCCTGTGTGGTAAATGTTTTGGAAACGATAACAAAAAGGGTAGTCTCTGGATTTAGTTTTTTGAGTACTTCCTGCACATGATCGCCATCGACGTTGGAAATAAAATGCGTGTTCAGGTGGTTTTTATAATAGGCAAGTGCATCAACAACCATGGCAGGTCCTAAATCGGAGCCACCTATGCCAATATTCACAACGTCGGTAAAGGCTTTTCCAGAATATCCGCGTGCTTCGCCGGCGATAATTGTGTGGCAGAAACGCGCCATTTTATCTTTTACTTCCTGAATTTCGGGAATAATATCTGTGCCGTTTACAAGAATGGGTTTTTTGTCTATGCTTCGTAAGGCGGTGTGTAATACGGCTCTGTTTTCGGTTTCGTTGATAGTTTCTCCGTTGAAGTATGCTTTAATTGCATCGGAAAGTTTGCACGATTTTGCTAAGTCGAGTAGCAAAGTCATGGTTTCGAGCGTGATTCGATTTTTGGAATAATCAACTAAAAATTCTTTCCATTGAATGCGAAATTTGGCTGCTCGATCAGCATCAGACTCAAAAAGGCGCTTGATATCGTGTGTAGTACCTTCGTTAAAATGATTTTGCAGGTCAGACCAAACTGCTGTCGACAGTGGGTTCACTTTGTGTAGTGCCATTTTAAAAAATTTTGTCGCAAATTTAGAATATTAACATCTATAAAAGATTTTAAATTCGCAGCTTTAACGAGTGATTTATGAAATTTAAACAACTGTTTATCGTTTTGATGCTGTTGTTGTTCGTAACGAACAGCTTCGGACAGAAAATTGGGTTTATCCAGCGCGCCCAACACCGTATTTCGGCAGATTTAACGCCGTTGAAAAAAGCGTGGGAGTTGGCGTTAACAAACCAAAATCGAGTTGCAGAGTTGGTTCATTTTGAAATCGAATCTGGTTTAGACCAAACTTTAAACAAAACTTTTTACGTAGTCACAGCGCTAAGCAAAGACCGTAAAATAAAAGTTTATGCCCCGCTTAAAAATGTCGGTGGAAATTTATCAATCGCGGGTAAAGACATGCCTTTATCTACCGTAGTTTTTATTGAAACCGAACAAACTTCGAAGGTTAAAATCGACAATAATACTTGGCAATGTGATCGTGTTGATCAGGCAACTTGTTCTCCAACGGTTCTTATCGAGTAGCGATTTTTACTTTAGCAACACTATCGAGTTCGCGTTTTAGTGGTGCGATGGTTTTTAGGAAACGTTCGCGGTATTTTTTATCCATAGGTTCTGCGTTGGGCAACTTTAGTCGGAGCGGATCAACTTGCACGTTATTTACCCAAAAGCGATAGCATACATGTGGCCCGGTTGCCAAGCCCGTACTTCCCACTTTACCAATTACTTGTCCTTGCGAAACCGATTGGCCGCGACGCACTAATATTTTCGACATGTGTAAATATTGCGTACTGTACATGCGGTTGTGGCGAACTTTTACGTAGTTACCGTTACCGGCAGTATAGCCTGTTTTTTCTACGACTCCAGCCGCAGTCGACATAATCGGAGTTCCTGTTGGAGCAGCATAGTCTGTGCCTTTGTGTGCTTTCCAAGTTAGTTGAACGGGATGAAATCTGCTTTTCGCGAATCGGCTTGTAATGTTTATGAACTTTAAAGGCGCCTTCAGGAACATGTTTTTGAGCGGTTTTCCTTCTTCGTCGTAGTATTCCACTTTCGTGGAAAGGGAATCTCGTTTAAACGGAAAGGCATAGATTAATTTTCCTTTGTATTCAAAGAACGCAGCGTCGAGCGATTCCACTCCGGCGTAAATACTGTCGTTGATGTATCGTTCTTTGAAAGTTATGGCGAAGCGGTCGCCTTTTTGAAGTTTAAAGAAGTCGATTGACCAGGCGTAAACTTGCGATATTTCGGTGGCTAAAGCTGCATTTACATTTTCTTTGGCAAGCATTTCCGATAAAGAACCGTTTAATTCGGCAGCAATAGTGCGGCGTTTTATGGTTACCGGACGTTTTCTTCGTTCGGCATAAACGGAGTCTTTAAAATGTACAATGTAGTATTCCGTTGCGTCGGGTTCGTAAACAAATGCGCATACTTTCTTTGTGCTGTCTTTTGTTCGTAGAATGGTGTAGCTTTTTCCGAAACGGATTTTTCGAATATCGAATGAATCTTTGATTTTTTCGACGATTTCGTGGATTTTGAAATTGCCGATGTTTTCTTCTTTGAGTATAGAGCCAAAGTTATCACCTGGTTTTAAGGTGTCGCGGGTAACGTTGTAATCGTTGAGTTTGAACCCGTAATCGAAAATGGGTTTTTCAGGTTTGGGCATTGGTTTTTTGGCAACTACCTCGTCTTTACAAGACACCAATAGTGCCGCAAAAATTGCGGATAACCATATTAAGATTCGGAACTTCATGCGTTGGCTCCCCAATTTTCTAATTCTTCAGCCGACCAAAGTTCAGGGAAGAAAATACGACGTTGATGTTTTGGGTGCATGTATTTTTTCCAATCGCTACCGCCTGTGGCTTCGTTTCGTCCTTGCCCGCTGTCGATATATTTCATTGCGGTTCGCAAGTGCCCCATGGTCCATTTGATGTTTACGGTAGCGTCGTAATGGCGCATTGCAGCGATAAGTTCTGGGTTTTTTTGATCTTCTTTGGGCAGAAGTGTAAATCGTTTCCAAATATTTCGTTGGTTGTAATATTCCATTTTTTCCAAGAACAACGATTTGTATTTTTTTTCGAATTCTTGGATGAGATACGATTTTTTGTTTGTGGAATAATCTTTACCAGCGGCTTGCCAATATAAATGTTCGAGTGCGTGTTCGTAAGGTGTATTTCGGTTTATGGAAACGCGAAAACGGTCGTCGATTAGATTAATTAAGTCTGTAGAACCAAATTCGATAATACGGTATTGTGCACTTTGGAAACCACTTGCTGGTGCGAGCGTGTTTCGAAATTTCATGTATTGACTCACTTCCATACCATCGCCCATGATAGTAAACGAGGTGGTTAGCATATCGAAATAGCGGCTAATACGCATCAGACGTTCAGTAAAGAACGATGTGGTAAGCGATTCTGCGGCAGCGAGTTGATCGATTTCCCAGAGAATCATTTTGAAGAGCAGTTCGTTTACCTGATGATACATGATAAAAACCATTTCGTCGGGCAGCGAAGTGCGTTGGGTTTGGAGCGCTAGTAACGCGTCGGTTTGAATATAATCCCAATACGTAAGCGGTTTTGAATAGAGCAGACCTTCGAGATGCATTTCGGGTTTTAGGCCGAGAGACTCGAATCGATCCTCGATGCTTTTGCTTAGTTGGTCGGTATCTGTTTGGTTCATTAAGCTTTCTCTTTAACTTTAAAAGGATACTTGAGTCCTTTAAAACCTTCCAAATCTGCTTTCAGCGAACCAACAGCTAAGCTTGCTTTGATACGCACAGGAATCTTGTTGGCATCGTCTGAAATCCAAACGGTTAAGCTTTCTTGTTCCTTAAATACGCGACCCGCTTGCACAAATGGTCTGAAAATCATGGTTGGAATCGTGCCAAATTTAGTCTTAATATCTTCCCGACCCATAAATTTGAGCTTAAATTTCGTTGTTTCGTCGTCGAAAAACATGTCTATCGCGATCGATTCGCCCACTTTTAGTCGGTTAATTGTCGGGTGGTTTCGGAGATAATAAAAAGTAGACAAAATGTCTTGTGCGTTTTCTGGAACGGGGAATGTTTTTTCGGTTTTCTTGCGATAGTCTTTAACGGTAACTTTATCGGTAGTGCGATTGAAAAAACCTTCTTGATCTTTTTTGTAACCACCTTCGTCAATTTTTCTTACAAATTGATATGGATTGCCTGTTGTTTTATCCATATACGTTTCGTAATTATCTTCGACTTTAAAAAAGAGTTTTGACAATCCTGTGGTATAGCCTTTACCTACAGCATGAAACACTTTTTTATTGTTCACGACTGCGTCTTTTACCTCAAGAGTGGCATATCCAGCAGTTACGAATCCGTAATGCACGCGGAATTTAAAATATTCGCCCGTTTCAAAAGCGCCGTCAGGCTGAGCAGTGAAGCTTGTTAGCACAAATAGAAGTGCTACGACAATCATTTTCTTCATAATGATTTTATCAGTTTTGATTCAAAACTTTACAAAAGTTATTCCAAACTTAAGAAAACAAAAAAACCCAGCCAAAGCGACTGAGTTTTAATGCTATTAACCAACCAAAACTATAAATTATGAAATTTATATAAAACTCCGGGAACCACCCCATCGTTTTCAGGTACAAAGATACGGTGCAGTTCGCCATAACCAAAACATTTTGGAGGTTTAACAAATAATTGACAATAAATTGACCTTAAAACCTTATTTTTTTAAGAATTTGTTAAAGTTACAGCGTTCCTCTCTTAGCTTGTTCACGTTCAATGGATTCGAACAACGCTTTAAAATTTCCAGCACCAAATCCTCTTGCGCCCATTCTTTGAATGATTTCAAAAAAGAGTGTAGGTCGGTCCTGAACTGGTTTTGTGAATATTTGCAGAAGATATCCTTCTTCGTCGGCATCGATCATGATGGCCAAGCTTTCCAAGGTGTTGATGTCTTCTTTCATCACTTTCATGTGCTCGCCTAAACGTTCCGGGATGGCTTCGTAGTAAGCTTTTGGCGGTGGCGATAAAAATTCGACACCGCGTTTTCTCAATTCGCTTACCGTGGAAATGATGTCGTCGGTAGCGATGGCAATGTGCTGTACGCCCGGACCGCCGTAAAAGTCTAAATATTCTTCGATTTGTGAACGTTTTTTGCCTTCGGCGGGTTCGTTGATTGGGAATTTGATACGTCCGTTGCCGTTCGACATTACTTTACTCATCAAAGCGCTGTATTCGGTATTGATTTGCTTGTCGTCGAACGAAAGGAAATTTACGAATCCCATGACGTCTTCGTACCATTTAACCCAAGTGTTCATTTCGCCCCAGCCCACGTTTCCAACCATGTGATCGATGTATTTTAGGCCGGTAGATTCAGGTTTGTAATCGGATTCCCAAGTTTGATAACCGGGCAAGAAAATACCCTTGTAGTTCTTGCGCTCCACGAAAATGTGAACGGTTTCGCCGTAGGTATAAATTCCAGAGCGAATTACGGTTCCGAATTCGTCTTCTTCAACGGTGGGTTCCATGAAGGGTTTTGCACCTCGTTTTGTTGTTTCGTTGTATGCTGAAGTGGCATCATCCACCCAAAGTGCCACAACTTTCACACCGTCGCCGTGCTTGCGTAGGTGATCGTTTATGGGCGAATCGGCGGTGAGTGGCGTTGTTAACACCAATCGTATTTTATCTTGTTTAAGCACGTACGAAGCACGGTCTTTGACGCCGGTTTCTAAGCCCGCATATGCCAACGATTGGTATCCAAAAGCAGTTTTGTAGTAGTGCGCAGCTTGTTTTGCATTTCCTACATAAAGTTCCACGTAATCGGTACCTAAAAGAGGTAAAAAGTCTTGTGCGCCTTCAAATATTTTTTCGAGTCCGTATTCTACGGATTTAATTTCTTTACTCATGATTTTTCGGTTTTGGTGCCCTAGCCCGGATTGCAGCGGCTATCCTTTTTGGGCTTAGGCGAATTTTTTAATTATAGCGGGCTGTTGCCCAAAAAGATAATAGCGGAAAGCCGGATTAGCTCCTAATCAACCCAACTTTTATAATACTTTCCGTCGTCTATTCCCATAGCTTCTTCGGTAACCATTAAAGGTCTGAACGTATCAACCATTACGGCTAATTCGGCGGTTTCGGTTTGCCCAATGCTGCGTTCCATAGCTCCTGGTGCGGGTCCGTGCGGAATTCCTTTCGGGTGCAAGGTAATGTGGCCTTGTTCGATATTATTTCGGCTCATAAAGTCGCCATCCACGTAATACAACACTTCATCAGAGTCGATGTTACTGTGGTTGTAAGGTGCGGGAATGGCTTGCGGATGGTAGTCGTACAAACGCGGGCAAAACGAGCAAACCACAAAAGTTGCAGTTTCAAAAGTTTGGTGCACTGGTGGCGGTTGGTGTACGCGTCCGGTAATTGGTTCGAAGTTGTGAATGCTGAAGGCGTAAGGAAAATTGTAGCCGTCCCAGCCAACTACATCGAAGGGATGCGTGGCGTAAACCAATTCGTGCATCATGCCTTCTTTTTTGATTTTCACGATGAATTCGCCTTTTTGATCGTACGATTCAAGCTCGGTTGGGAGTTTGAAGTCGCGTTCGCAGAACGGGCTGTGCTCAAGGTGTTGTCCCGACTGGTTTTTATAGCGTTTTGGTGTGTAGAAAGGTGTGTACGATTCGACGTAGAACAAGCGATTGTCGGTGGTGTCGAATTGTATTTGGTAAATCATGCCTCGTGGAATGATGAGGTAATCGCCGTATTCAAAAGGGATATTTCCCATCATGGTTCGTAAAGTGCCTTTTCCTTTGTGGATGAAAATCATTTCATCGGCGTCGGCATTTTTGTAGAAGTATGAAGTAAGTGATTCTTGCGGAGCGGCAAGTCCGATGATGCAATCTCTGTTGAGGAGCATGGCTTTTCGGCTGTCGAGGAAATCGGCGGTTGGTTTAACGTCGAAACCTTTAAGCAAGAGCGATTTGATGTTTTTTTCGATGGCAATTTTAGGTTGCACATCGTATGATTTCAGGATTTCCTTTACTTGCGTTGGTCTGTGAATGTGATAGAGTAGGGAGGAATGTCCGTGAAATCCTTCGGTTCCGAACAATTGTTCGTAGTAGTAGCCGCCGTTAGGTTTCTCGAAAGTTACGTGGCGTTTTTGTGGAAAAGTTCCGAGTTTGTGATAAATAGGCATAGTGATGAAATTTTAATTCTGTAAATAAGT
>CALRVY020000119.1:0-9153 GCA_943371725.1 Pseudanabaena sp. UWO311
CGTCTTCGCCTTGATCGTTTTTCATGGCTTCGGAGAAAAACTCTTTGA
Source organism: Pseudanabaena sp. UWO311 (assembly GCA_943371725.1). Classification (GTDB taxonomy): domain Bacteria; phylum Bacteroidota; class Bacteroidia; order Flavobacteriales; family Flavobacteriaceae; genus Flavobacterium. Next base: position 49 of record CALRVY020000119.1, read on the forward strand.
TGAGTTTCGTTCCGTAGGGCGTTTCCACATATTTACTGTTGGCCACGCGCGAAACGGTTGAGATATCAAGACCTACTAAATCGGCGATATCTTTCAAAATCATTGGTTTCAGTTTGGTTTCATCGCCATCTAAGAAGTATTCTTCTTGATAATGCATGATGGCGTTCATGGTTACAAACAGTGTTTCTTGGCGTTGTTTGATTGCATCGATAAACCATTTTGCCGCATCGAGTTTTTGTTTGATGAACTGCACGGCTTCTTTTTGTTGCGACGATTTATCGCGAGAAACTTTGTACGTCTGCATCATTTCCTGGTAATCGCGCGATACGTGCAAGCTTGGTGCGTTACGTCCGTTGAGCGTGAGTTCGAGTTCGCCGTTGTTGATACGAATCGCAAAATCGGGTACAACGGTTTCGGTTATTCTGCTGCCTGCGAACGAGCCGCCAGGTTTCGGATTTAGTTTTTCGATTTCGTGAATCGCTTTTTTGAGTTGTTCGTTGCTGATTCCGTATTTCTGAGCGAGTTTATCGTAATGCTTTTTGGTGAAGGCATCGAATTGGTTTTCCAAAATGTCGATGGCTAAATCAACGTATTCCGACGGCGTTTTGTGCTTTAATTGCAGTAATAAACACTCTTGCAAATCACGAGCACCCACACCCGATGGTTCGAGTTCGTGGATTACGTTCAGCATACGTTCTACCGCTTTTTCGTCGGTGTAAATGGCTTGCGTGAATGCTAAATCGTCTACAATATCGGCAATGCTTCTGCGGATGTAGCCCATATCATCGATCATTCCAACTAAAAACTCAGCAATAGCGCGTTCGTTGTCGGTAAGAATAAAGGTATTGAGCTGATTTATTAAATCTTGATGAAAACTAACGGCTGCAGCGTAAGGCGATTCGCGGTCGTCATCGTCGTCGCTGTAGTTATTGATTTGCGTTTTGTACTCGGGCGTTTCGTCGTTACTCAGATACTCGTCGATGTTGATGTCGTCGGCATCGATGTGTTCGTTGTCGTCGTTATCATAGTCGTCGTAACTTTCGTTTTCGTAGGCGTCTTTTTCAAATTCGTCGTCTTTGCCCGATTCGAGTGCTGGATTCTCGTTCATTTCTTCCATGAGGCGTTGTTCAAACGCTTGGGTAGGAAGTTGAATCAATTTCATCAACTGAATTTGTTGAGGCGAAAGCTTCTGAGAGAGTTTGAGGTTTAGATGCTGTTTTAACATAACGATTATTGGTAGCCTAAATTTACGGATTTAGAAGCACGTGTGTCAAGCCGAAATTTATTTTTCCAACGATTAAAATTCTGCGTTTTGTGGTGTTCTTGGGAACGGAATTACGTCGCGAATATTGCTCATTCCCGTAACGAAAAGTACCAAACGTTCGAAACCAAGACCAAAACCGGAGTGAATTGCCGATCCGAAGCGGCGTGTATCGAGATACCACCACAATTCTTCTTGGTCGATTCCGAGTTTTTCCATCTTTTCGACCAGTACCTCGTAGCGTTCTTCCCGTTGCGAACCACCTACAATTTCGCCAATGCCTGGGAACAAAATATCCATAGCGCGAACGGTTTTTCCGTCTTCATTCAAACGCATGTAAAACGCTTTGATGTTTGCCGGATAATCGAATAAGATTACAGGAGATTTAAAGTGTTTTTCAACCAGATAACGCTCGTGTTCCGACTGTAAATCGGCGCCCCATTCTTCGATCACGTAGGCGAATTTCTTGTTTTTGTTGGGTTTGCTGTTTTTGAGAATATCGATTGCTTCGGTGTACGAAACGCGCTTAAAGTTGTTTTCTAAAACAAAGTTCAGCTTTTCGCGAAGTTTCATTTCCGAGCGTTCGGCTTGAGGTTTTGATTTCTCTTCGTCTAACAAACGCGACTCGAGGAAGGCGATATCGTCTTCACAGTGATCGAGCGTGTATTTGATGACGTAACGAATGAAATCTTCCGCCAAATCCATATTGTCGTGTAAATCGTTGAACGCTACTTCGGGTTCAATCATCCAGAATTCGGCTAAATGACGCGAGGTGTTTGAGTTTTCGGCACGAAATGTAGGTCCGAATGTATAGACTTGCCCTAATGCCATCGCGTAGGTTTCCGCTTCAAGCTGACCAGACACCGTTAAATTGGTATGTTTTCCGAAGAAATCTTCTTTGTAATTGATGGTTCCGTCTTCTTTTCTAGGAATTTGATCTAGGTTTAAAGACGTTACTTGAAACATTTCGCCCGCTCCTTCTGCATCGGCACCCGTAATCACAGGTGTATGTACATACACAAAGCCTTTTTCTCTAAAATATTGGTGAATGGCAAAAGCGAGTGCAGAACGTACGCGCATGATGGCACCAAAAGCGTTGGTACGCACGCGAAGATGCGCGTTTTCACGCAGGAATTCAAGACTGTGCTTTTTAGGTTGCATCGGAAACTTCTCTGCATCCGAATCGCCTAAAATTTCCAAACGCTTTACCTGAACTTCGAATTTTTGTCCGGCGCCCTGACTTTCCACCAAAGTGCCATGCAATTGTAAAGCAGCACCAGTTGTGATTCGCTTTAAAGTTGTTTCATCGGTATTTTCAAAGTCGACAACACATTGAATGTTGTTAATTGTCGATCCGTCGTTTAGTGCAATAAACTGGCTGTTACGAAAAGTTCGTACCCATCCGCGAACGCCAACCTCTGTATTTACAAGGGTTCCGGCTAATAAATCTTTTACCTTAGAATATTTCATAATCGGGCAATCTGTTAATTTGCAATAGCGGGCAAATATAGTTTAAAAAGTATTTTTTTATGCTAAGACGATAAATCGCGATGTCCGGGCATTTGATCGATTTCATCGTCGGTGCGTTCGGCAATTGGAACGATAGGCTCTTTAAATTCTTGTTCGTTTGCCAAGGTTTTATTGAGTGTTAATACCAGCGATGGAAGTAGCATTAAGTTCGATAACATGCCAAAACAAAGCGTTATGGAAACGAGTCCGCCCAAGGCAATTGTTCCGCCGAAGCTCGACAACATGAATACCGAAAATCCGAAAAAGAGTACAATCGAAGTATAAAACATACTTAAACCGGCGTCGTTAAAAGTAGCGTAAACCGATTTTCGAATTTTCCAGTTGTTGCGTTTCAGTTCTTCACGGTATTGTGCCAAGAATCGAATGGTATCATCAACCGATAATCCAAAGGCAATTCCGAACACTAAAATAGTTGAAGGTTTTAACGGAATATCCAAAAAGCCCATTAAACCTGCTGTCAGCAGTAGTGGCAATAAATTTGGAATCAACGATACTAAAATCATTTTCGGCGAACGAAACATAAATCCGACCAGCAAACACGTCAGGAAAAAGGCAAACAGCAACGACGACATTAAATTATCGAGCAAATAGCCGGTTCCTTTTTGGAAGACAAATGCTTTTCCCGTTATTGTTACGGTGTAGCGATCTTTCGGGAAAATTTTATCGATTTCTTTGCGGAGTTCGGCTTCGATAACGGGAATCTTATCTCCGTTTTCGTCGCGCATAAAAGTGGTTACACGAGCATAACGTCCGGTTGAATCGACATAACTTTTCAATAAATCGGTTTTCTGGCTTCCGGAAGAATTCTTGATGTACGTAAGAATAAAGGCTTGTTCTTGAGAGGTAGGAAGTGCGTAGAATTGCGGATTTCCGTTGTAGTACGCTTGCTTGGCGTATTTTATCACACCAACCACCGAGAGTGGTTTCGACAAGCCCGGCACTTCATCGATCGCTTGTTCGAGCTCGTCGATGCGACGCAAAGTGGCTGATTTCATAACACCTTTTTTGCGCTTGGTGTCGATCATTATTTCCAGTGGCATAACGCCATCGAACTCTTTTTCAAAGAACTGAATATCTCGGAAGAAGTCGGTATTTCGGGGCATGTCTTCGATGATACTGCCGCTGATTCGCATTTTGTAAATTCCGATGATGCTCAGCACGAGTAAGGCCACCGCTGCGCTGTACACGGAAAAACGATTGTATTTTACGGTGCGCAGTATCCAATCCATGAAGGTTTTCACCGCACTGGAATCGAGGTGTTCAAGATGGCGATCTTTCGGCGGCGGAATGTAACTGTGTGCAATCGGAATCACAATCAAACACAAGACAAACAAGCCCATGATGTTTATTGCGGTTACGATTCCAAATTCCAACAATAATTGATTGTTCGAAGTAACGAAAGTGGCAAAACCAATGGCGGTGGTCAGGTTGGTCATGAGCGTTGCCATACCCACTTTTGTGGTAACGCGTTGCAGTGCCTTAACTTTATTTCGATGTACTTTAAATTCTTGATGGTATTTATTGGTAAGGAAAATACAGTTCGGAATGCCAATAACAATTACCAAAGCGGGAACCAGAGCGGTGAGTACTGTAATTTCGTAGTTTAGAAGACCAAGTATTCCGAACGACCACATCACGCCAATTATTACGATAAATGTGGAAATCAAGGTAGCTCTAAAACTTCTAAAAAAGTAGAAAAACAACAAAGACGTTACCAGCAAAGCCGCACCGATAAAAATGCTGATTTCCGATAGAATTTTCTCGGCATTTAAGGTTCGGATGTAGGGCATACCGCTTACGCGAAGATCCACTTTGGTTGCTTTCTCGAAATTTTCAACCAGCGGAACAAAACGTTTTAGTATGTATTGCTTGCGTTCGGGCGTGTTAACCAAATCTTTTCGCATGTAAATGGCGGCGCGCACCGTTCCGCTTGCTCGATTGAGCAACAAACCTTCGTAAAACGGGAGTTTTGTGAACAGAACTTTTTGAAGCGAATCGAGATACCTTTGATTTTTCACTTTAGCCGCATCTACAAACGATTTCAGTTCAAAGCCTTGAATCGAGTCGTTTCGCGTGAGAACTTTCAGGTTGTTTGGCGCTAAAACCAGACTAATTTCTTTGTCGCTTTCTAAACTCCCAATCAATTTTTGCCATTGCTCAAAAGCCTGAGGTTTAAACAAGTCTTGCTGCTTAATTCCAATGACAATAAGGTTTCCTTCTTCGCCAAAGCGGTTTAGAAAGGCGTTGTATTCAACATTTACAGGATTGTCGGCCGGTAGTAAATTGGCTTCGGTATGGGTAAATTTGATGTATTTCCATTGAGAGCAAAGAAAAACAGTAATGAGCGTTAAAGAAATGAGCATGAGTATTTTATTTCGCAAAACCACCCGCGCAATTAATTCCCAAAAGCCCAAACTAAACCACTTTACCATCCAAAAAAAATTTCGGCAAAGGTAGCGTAAAACTAAGGGTTATGGAATAAGAAAATGTGCGATTTTAGGGCTTTTAACGAAGCTTTCATAAATTAAATTTCACGTAAAATGTTTTGAAAAGAAAATGTATATATTTGAAAACATCGACATTTGAATTTTTAGGTCTTTCTGCTGAATGAAGAATTTTAAAAACACGGCATTTTACATATTAATTACGGGCGGATTTTCGGCTCTTATCTACTTCATTCTCACAGAAGGAAAGAAAATGCAGGGTCACGTACCCAAGCCTGCCTTAAAGAATATTCCCGATCAATGGGGGCATTTTGTGCAATCGATGATCGAAAGTGTACGCGAACCTTTGGCTATTCTTTTGCTGCAAATCATCACCATTATTCTGACTGCTCGAATTTTCGGATGGATTTTCAGAAAAATCGGACAACCCAGCGTAATTGGCGAAATGATTGCCGGAATTGTTCTCGGACCCTCGCTCGTTGGAATGTACTTTCCCGAATTTTTTGAAACGCTGTTTCCAGTGGCGTCTCTAGCGAATCTGAAATTTTTGAGTCAGATTGGATTAATACTCTTCATGTACGTTATCGGTATGGAACTCGACCTTAGCGCGTTGCGAAATAAAGCCAACGATGCTGTAGTCATCAGTCATGCCAGTATCATATTTCCATTTGCGCTCGGAACAGGATTGGCCTACTTCATTTTCACTGATTTTGCTCCAAAAGGCATTGCCTTCTCCTCGTTTGCCCTCTTTTTAGGAATCGCCATGAGTATCACAGCATTTCCAGTGTTAGCGCGCATTGTTCAGGAACGAGGCATTCACAAAACAAAGCTCGGAACCATCGTAATTACTTGCGCCGCCGCCGACGATATAACCGCATGGTGCCTATTAGCCACCGTAATTGCCATTGTTAAAGCAGGCTCGTTAATTTCGTCCTTGTACGTTATTGCTATGGCTGTGGCCTACGTTTTTCTGATGCTAAAACTGGTAAAGCCGTTCCTGGCGCGCGTAGGAGCATTGAAAAACTCACGTCAAAGTTTGAGCAAACCCGTAGTTGCCATCTTCTTACTAACACTCATCATTTCCGCTTACGTAACCGAAATTATTGGAATTCACGCCTTATTTGGTGCGTTTATGGCCGGTGCAATTATGCCCGAAAATGCACGCTTTCGCGGAATAATCATCGAGAAAGTAGAAGACGTTTCTGTAATCTTACTTTTACCACTGTTTTTTGTTTTCACGGGTTTACGCACGCAAATTGGTTTGATAGACGACGTTGAGTTGTGGAAAATGACCGGAATTATCATCGTTGTGGCTGTCGTCGGAAAGTTTTTAGGCTCGGCACTGGCAGCAAAGTTTGTGGGTCAGTCGTGGCGCGATTCGTTTACCATCGGAGCGCTGATGAACACGCGTGGTTTAATGGAACTCATTGTATTAAACATCGGTTTAGACTTGGGCGTGCTTACCACCGAAGTATTTACGATGATGGTAATCATGGCGTTAGTTACCACTTTTATGACTGGGCCAGCGCTGGATTTAATAAATTACATTTCGAAGAAAAAGGATTCGATTGTACCAGAAACGGTTACTTTGAGCGATAAATTCAAAATTTTATTATCGTTTGGAAACGCTGAGCGCGGAAAGGCTTTGCTCCGATTGTCTCATGCGCTTACGCAGAAAGAACAGCAAACAAGTATCGTTACCGCGATGCACCTCACCTTGAGTAATGAATTACACACCTTCGAATTCGACGAATTGGAGAACAAAAACTTCAATCCGATTTTAACGGAAGCTAAAAATCTAAACCAGCCGATTTTAACGATTTTTAAAGCGTCGAACGACATTGATACCGACATCGTTGAAATTTCGAATCAAGGCGATTACGATTTGCTGCTCATCGGCTTGGGGCAGTCGATTTTTGACGGCACTCTATTAGGTAAAGTTTTAGGAATTACGACTTCGATTATTAATCCGGATCGTTTGTTGGATAAATTTACGGGAAAAGAAGGATTGTTTGCCAATTCGCCTTTCGACGAGCGCACCCGACTCATTTTATCCAAAGCAAAAATGCCGGTTGGAATTTTAGTGGAAAAGAACTTAGAACAAATCAACAAGATTTTTCTACCTATATTCAGCGAAGACGATAAGTTCCTAATTGATTACGCTACGCGATTGATTCGCAACGGCGTTTCTTCGGTTACTTTAATCGATCCGAACAATGTGGTAAAAAACAATGCGAGCTTTTATGGAGCGCTCGACTTAATTGAACGCGATTTCCCAGGTAGCACCGACATGTTGGAAGACCGCATCATTAAGAAAGAATTCTTGGCGCAGCAAGACATTATGCTGGTATCGTTCGAAAGTTGGCGAAAGCTTGTTAGTTCACAAAGCGTTTGGTTGAGTAATAGTCCATCGACGCTGATTATGCGGGCGTAATCTAATTTTTAACAGTTAAGCGATAATTTGTTACAGCTTTTTTTGGGCGGCAATTCCGGCTGTACGCTACAAGCTTGCTGTTGCCACGCGGCAAAGCCACAAAACCGCACGAGCTATCGCTGTGCGCTTTAGGTCTTTGCACGCGCAGCAATCAACAAGGCTTTCTGCTGCCATCCGGGCCGCGAGATACGTTACCTTACCCATTTCTAAAAAATAGAAATCAATTTAATCAGACTAACTAAACAAGTTTGGATTTACTTTCCGTATCTAATCAAATCAATTTCAATAAAATAATCGATGAACTACACGAAATATTAACATATGAATTTGTAAAACGTTATATTTTTTGAAATAGTTTTACAAAACTCAAATCTATCTTTATGAAATCATTCTTAACCTTTGTTCTTTTTCTGTTTTCGATACAGGCTTTTTGCTGAGTAAGGACACAACTATCGCGAAAAATAGCCTTAATATAGCGCCAAATCCTGCGGAAACCTTTGTAAGTATAGCGGCCAGTTTACCGCTGGGTATTTTTATTAAAAATATCGCAATAACCGATATGCAAGGGCGCATCGTACAAAATCAGAACTTTAAAGAAACAACCGAAGCCCTTACACTTGGCTTAAACAATTTGCCTCAGGGTATGTATATCATGCAAATTAATTTCTCCGACGGCAAAATAGAGCAGCGTAAACTAATTATTAAATCAATGTAGCCATGAAAAAATTCATTTTATTTCTCTTGCTATCTCCGGTTGCTGTACTGGCACAAATGTGGCCTTGGGGTGTGCGCGGAGGCGGTTTCGACGATGGGGGTCCAAATAATGAAACCGTACTTAGTCTTGTTACCGATTCGCAAAAAAACGTGTATGCCATGTGTCGTATGGGTTATTCAGGAGTTACCATTGCAGGACAGGGCATCCCTTCTTTGGGCGATCCGGGAACCAAAGAAGATTTACTACTAGTAGCACTCGATTGCAGCGGTAACCTGCGCTGGACAAAAACGATAGGCGGCGGTGGGGTTGAGTTTGTTGGTAAGCTGGCTGTAGATGCACAAGACAATATTTATGTTGCCGTTACAATATCCTCATGTGTTCCGGCTGTTGGCGATCCAAACTATCCGGGATACTTTGGGTCCTATAGTTTCGACAACACCTACGAAGCCTGCAATACAAACGCTTTGGTAAAACTCGATACCAACGGAAACATGTTGTGGATACAGCGTCCACAGCCCGATGTCACTGAAACGATCTCAGCTCAGAGTGCTACTTTTGGTTTAATTCGGTCGGACGATGGTGTTTTGCATTGGCTAATATATTTAGCTCCCGGCACCTATGCAAACGGCGCTTATACTGTATCAGCGGCCGGCACGAGATGGCATATTTTAAAATACGATGAAAGCGGCAACTTCATAGGAGGTGTGCCAATTGACATGTC
>CALRVY020000120.1:0-9065 GCA_943371725.1 Pseudanabaena sp. UWO311
AAATCTCGATACACAAGCAGCTAAGAATTTACACAAATTGTTTTTTGACTTGCGAGACGAATTCGGACAAACATTTGTAATCGTTACGCATAATGAAGAACTCGCTGAAATGGCCGATCGGAAACTCGTAATTTCCGACGGGAAAATTCTTTCGTAAATGATTCTCATTCTCGTAAGTTGGATTTTTTTCTTTTTTAGTTTCCTAATTTCGGGAATAGCTTTACAACGGCTTCTTCGTATTCAAAATAAAGACATAACTATCAGTATTTTACTGGGAATTTTCGGGCAAACAATCATCGTTTGCTCTGCCGCCTTTTTTATTCCTATCGGTTATGAGTTTTATTTAGCCAACGTTTTTTTGACGCTACTTCTAGCAGTCTGGAACTTTTCTAACATCAAAGCAGTACTTTTCGACTGTAAGAAAAACTATTCGCAATTACGATTTTCTTCCAAAGCGATTTTAGGTATCGTTTTATTTACAGCTGTATTGAAATCGGCAACGGTACCTTATATTCTTGACAACGAAAGTTATTACATACAAACCATAAAATGGGTTAATGAATACGGATTTGTTAAAGGACTTGCTAATTTCAACATAGCATTCGGACAAACTTCGCCTTGGCAGGTGTTGCAAGCAGCTTTCAATTTTAGTTTTTGGACCGATCGACTAAACGATCTGAACGGCTTTTTGATGCTCGTTTGCAGTACATTTTTTGTTTTTGAGTACGAAAAGCGTTTGCACTTTGAAAAACAAGTATCTTGGTTGATATTTATTCTCATTTTCAATACTTTATCTTTTCAGTTTATCAACACGCCCTCGCCAGATTTTCCCATTTTTTTGATCGGGCAGATTGTTTTGTACTTGACGTTAGAGAAATCGGACGTAAAACAAACAACCGATCGCATTCTCATTTTATTGGTGCTTTTTCTCACATTCATAAAAGTGACATTCGCCCCATTAGCTTTCGTATTGCTGATTTTTATAAACTTTAGAAAAACGCACATTCGATTTACTGCAATAGTCGGTGCGTTAATAAGTGTTTTATGGATAGCGAAAAACATAGTGCTTACCGGATTCCCGTTTTATCCTTTTGCGTTTGCACCGCTCGATGTTGATTGGCGAATACCCAATAAACTCCTCGCTAACATAAATAATATGATTAAAAATCACGAGTTTCTTTTACTTGATGGTTATCAGAACTTTAGTCTTTTTCAGAAATTTTTATTGTGGATACAATTCGATGGAGTGGATGGCTTTTTTAACAGAGGAATTGTTTTATTGCTCATTCTTGTTTTATTTACGACAAATTTTAAAACCGATGTAAAATACCGTATTGTTTATGCAGCAGTACTTTTTCATTTCATTTTTGTTTTCTGCGTTTCGCCTCAATTTCGATTTTTCCTAATCGACTTTCTTTTCCTTGCTTCCATACTGATGGCCGATGTAGCAAATCGAATGAATTTGTCGAAAAAGTTAGTGTCTGCTGTTGTAGTATTTTCGGTAATTTGTCCGCTAGGAGTGGCTTTTGTCGGAAATTTTAAGATGTTAACGTCCAACAAACACAATCAAAAATCGGATGACTTTTTAGTGTCCCAGCTGTATTTACCTGCTCCAAATTCGAAGTACGATACTATTGATTTTGAGGTTTTTAAAGAAGGGAATCTAATTTACTACTCACCTAATCCTAATTTCTTTTTTTATGGAACTGCTGATGGTCCGCTGCCTTGCACGAACGTTCGTATCATTGAAAGATTCAAGAAAAAATATCGCATAGTTCCGCAGTTGCGAACCGGATTTTTAAAAGACGGATTTTACTCGCAAACACTTACAGAATTTCCTTAAAGTCGAACGATTTTGAAACCTGAATTGATGGGGTTCATACTATTTTTATCATTTTATTTGCTTGCGCAGAAGACAGAACAACTATGGAAGAAGGTTTATTGAAAGAGTATTTAGATGAACTTGTATTGCGATACAACCGGCGCGACTTTATCGATGCCGATCCGATACGGATTCCGCACGAATTTGATACCAAAGCAGATATTGAAATTGCCGGATTTTTGGTAGCTACCATATCGTGGGGAAATAGAGCGGCGATTCTTAAGTCGGGCGAAAAAATGATGGCGTTGATGGGAAATGCACCTTACGATTTTGTAATGAACAGCACATCGAAACAGCAACAACAACTTGATTCATTTGTGCATCGTACTTTTAATGGAATTGATTTCAGACAATTTGTTTTGGCGCTTCGAAAGCTTTACAGCAAAAGCGATACTTTGGAATCGTATTTCATAACCAATGAGCCGCGATTACAAAACTGCATTAGCACATTTAGAGCCGCTTTTTTTGAGGATCTTATAGCACATCGAAGTTTAAAGCATGTATCCGATCCATTGAAAAACAGTGCTGCCAAGCGAATTAACATGTTTTTACGTTGGATGGTGCGTCGAGATGCTGCCGGCGTGGATTTTGGCATTTGGTCGGGCATTGGTATGGAACAGTTATCATGTCCGCTCGACGTTCATTCAGGTGGTAATGCACGAGAGTTGGGATTATTGAAACGCAAACAAAATGATGCACAAGCACTTTTGGAGCTCGACTTAAAACTTCGTGAATTTGATGCAAAAGATCCGGTGAAATACGATTATGCGCTATTCGGTTTGGGCGTGAGTAAAAAGAAAATTTGGGGTATTTGAATCCACTTTTTATCTAAAATACGATTGCGTGTATATAAATACTGGGAAGTACCACCCCCGCCCCATAGTGCGAAGTTAGAAATTAAACAAAATTACGATTACGGTTTTTCTGCATATTTTTATAACGTTTTTAAAATTTTCATTTATCGTTGGTAACGATTTCCCACGAGCGATTGTAGTGGATAGCTTGCTGCAAAAAAAGCTATCTTTTTGCGGGAGTTTAACGGCGACAACGAGAGCCGGAAAAACGACCTAGCAAAAAGCGCTTTTTATGTGGCAACTAGAAACGAAAAGCGCGGCCTGCCCGACCCGATTCACTTTAAAACGTGAGTTCGACATAAAAATCTGTGTTAGATCGCTTGAAATGAAAGCTTTAGATTGGCTACTAATAATTTCGATGCACTATTTATTCATAGCTAATCATTTAAACAGTCGCTTACGTCGTTGTATTTTTTTGAGATACCTCGGTATCCCAAAGAAAATACGCCTTGTAATCAACCATTTAAATGATTTCTAACTTTGATTTTTATATCGAACTCACGTTAAAAACGGGCAGGTGTGGCATAAAAATCATTAAAATTAATTTAGTTTTGAATCGTAAACGCGGCTTGTCGTAAAATGGTTTTTCCGAAATGAATTAGAGTAACCTTTTCGATGCGATTTGACTTGGAATTGAACAAACGAACCACAATTTCATTTTTCTTGAACTTTGCCTGATGCTTATCGATGAAATGGTACAGAATTGTTTCGGTTGGCTGATACGTTAAATCTGTAAACTCTGACGCGTAGGCACGACCTTCAAATTCCTGACTATCAATAGATTTTGCATACAATAAAGCTCCATAAGCAAAATAATGTTCATTTTTCGCGCTCTTTTTAATTTGAACTTCTGTTTTGAATTCGAGTTCAATGGCATCTTGCTCTTTAAAATTGCGTTGAATCTTGATAAAATCTCCGTCGTACACAAAACGCTCGTTTGTAAGTACTTGCGTTGCCCATGCTGGCTTACGAATTTTGATTGTGAGCATTTTTGGCGCAGTCAACGACAGGCGTAAAGTCATTTTATTTTCATATGGATAATTGGTTTCGTTGACAATTTTGACAGAACTTCCGTTTACCATAGTTTCTAAAACGTTAGGCATCAATAGCGTAGCCACGAGTGTCGACTCGTTTTCGCGCATCCACGAGTTTTGAACGAAGTAGGGCGAAATTCTTCCGGCATTCGGATTACAACAAACAGCAACATCCTGATGTGCAGCCGAATACTTATAGCGCGTTTGTTTGCGATCGGGTTCAACCTCACCGTTTTTCGTTCCCAACATTTCAAACGAATTATCTGTTTTCAAATACGCTATACACGATTTTTCGGGATGTCGCGAGCCTTGCGAAGCATTGTAAAAAATATTTTCAACCTCATCGGCAATGGCTGCATTTCCGGTTTTCTGAAGTAACAAACAATAACTGTCGAGCAATTCTTGAAGCGAACAATATTCGTAACCGGTATGCGACGCGTCGGCCGTGCGTTGGGCAATCCATTCATCGCCGATAGCACCACCTGAAACCGTGACAACCGACTTAATTTTTTCCAAATACCGACTTAAAGCAGCATCTAACGCACCGTCTTTTGCTGCATATTTTGCGATAATTAGCGTTCGAATATGTTCAAAAGTGTGTACGCCGTGCGATTGCAACAGATATTTCTCGTTGAGTACATTTTTGAGTTGAACATCGGCTTCGGTTTGGAAAGTATTAGAAAAATCGCGGTATAAAAACAAAGCGTACTCGCGGTATTTTTCGTTTTGTGTGTGATAAAAAAGGCGTTCGAGCACATCGGTAAAGGTTAATCCGTGCGATACGCCGCCGTTAAAACCAGTTCCCGACGAAAACGGACTCGAATTATGCACCGGATATGCTTGCATGACGTTATCGACAGCACGTTCAACAGCTTCAAAAACTGTTTTATCATTCGAATATTCGTAATAAGCTAATAAACCGCGATAGAGTGTTGCTTTTGCCCACAATTCGCCGTTTTCCGATTGAAATTGGTAGCGTAAATCTTTGTCGTAAATTCCGAGATACCCGTCAGCATCTTGCGTTTGTAAAATACGTTTTACGTACGCCTGTACTTTTGAAATGCCTTCTACATCGTTCAACAACAAGACATTTCGCAGATAGCCGTCCCACCAATTCGATTGTGTTTCGCTGTTCCACCATTTGTACTGATCGTCGCCCGCTGCATCGCCTTCTTTCATATTGCCCAAATCTTTGGCTTTGGAATGTTTGCCCAGACGTTCGCTTCCGTAAATCGGATCGTTAATGAGTTCCGGAACAATTTTATCGAGATTTCCTACAAAACCGTCGATATCCGCCTGCATTTGTGTGTGCAACCAACCTTGTGGCTTCACACTTCCAAAAGGCAAGGTTTGAAATTTCTCCGATTGTTGCGCTTTCGCGGAAAGAAATTGAACTAAAAAAATGATGATTACTATTTTTTTCATTGTTTTTGCATTTCGAATTCGAGTGTGCCGCCTTGTTGAATTTGTTGGTAAGAAATCTGATTATCCGTACGTTTTGTACCGTTTAGATAACAATCATTTCGGTAAATCGTATTTTTGGTAAAGCCTTTTGCTTTTATGAGAAATTCGGCTCCGGAATTCAGCAACAATTTAGCTTCCTTTAATTGCGGAGCACCCAAAACGAATGTTCCGCTCGCTGGATTAACGGGATAAAATCCGAGACTTGAAAGAATGTACCAAGCGCTCATTTGTCCGCAGTCGTCGTTGCCTATCATGCCATCGGGCGTGTTGTTGTGAAATTCGTTGATTACTTTGTGAATATACTTTTGGCCGACTTTCGGAGTATCGGTAAAAGCGTAGAGATAAATAATGTGGTGACTGGGTTCGTTGCCGTGTGCGTATTGCCCGATCATGGCTTCCTGGCCAAGAAATTTGTTCGGATTTAAAGCTTCTGTGGTGAAGAATTCGTCGAGTTTCTTTCGGAATGCGGTTTCGCCACCAAGCAAAGTTCGCACGCCCGGAATATCGTATTGCGTTGGCGTCCAGAAGTATTGCCAAGCGTTGGCTTCGGTGTAATCGCCTGGATTGTTTAGTGGCGAGGTTGCCGTTAACGGGTCGAAAGGCGTGCGCCAATTTCCGTTTGTATCTTTTCCTCGAAAAAAACCCGTTTGTACATCAAACAGATTTTTATAATAATTACTTCTTTTTTCGAACTCTTTTTGTTCCGAGTGCTTTCCTAATTTGCGTGCCATTTCGGCTACACACCAATCGTCGTAACCGCTTTCTAAAGTTCGAGAAACCGCTTCATTATCGAGCTTATCGAACGGATAATACCCATAAGCGTTGTACAATTCCCAATCGGAATTTATGTGCGATTTCGTGGCCGTTTCGTACATAGCTTTAAAAGCTTCTTCTTTATCAAAACCAGAAAATCCATTTTCTACGGCATTCAAAATCATCGGAATGGCGTGATTTCCGATCATGCAGTAATTGTCTTGTCCCCAGGCCGTCCAAATAGGTAAAAAACCTTTGGCTTTGTGATGAAGTAACATGCTGTTAACGATACCGTTAATTCGTTCTGGAGCCACCAATTGCAGCAATGGAAAAGCGCCTCGATAAATATCCCAAATCGAAAGTGTGCTGTAATATTCGTTGTTCGGAGCGGTTGCCATTTTGTTGTTGGCTCCGCGATATTGTCCGTTCACGTCGGCGATGTTCGATGGTTGCAGTAAAACGTGATACAAAGCCGTGTAAAACAACTCCTTTTGCTTTTGATTTCCAGCAATTTCAATCCGACTCAAATACCGATTCCAAGCGGCTTCATTGGCTTTGCGAACTTCTTTAAAATTCCAATGCGGCAACTCGGCTTGCATATTTTCCTTTGCATTGGAAACGGAAACCGATGAAAGGGCAATTTTCATCAACAGTTCGCGCTTGTTTTCTAGCTGAAAGTCGAGTAGAAATTTAGGTGCTTTATCGTTGGGCTTTCCAGTCACTTTCGTAGAAGACTTGAAAGCTTGTGAAAACGTGAGTGTAAAGAAATACGTGCGATTCACCCAATTTTGTGTGGAACAATACCCGGAAATGATTGAATCGTTTTCAATGCGAACATCGCTCTCCACGACCAAACCTTTCGGATTATTTTCATCGAAAACAAATCGAAGTCCGTGTTGCGTATCTACAAGCACTTGAGCTTCTTTTTCTGGAAATCGATATTTGTGTAAGGCTACGCGATCGGTACAGGTAAGTTCGACTTGAACATCGTCTTTTTTGCGAACGGAATAGTAGCCAACTTCCGCCTTTTCTGTTTTCTTAAAATACGCGTTTTTCCACTTTTCTTTATTCGGATTTATCGGCAAGAGCAGAACATCGCCCATTTCGTTGATTCCCGTTCCACTAAAACGCGTCTGTGAAAAGCCGAGTAATAAGGTATCTTTATATTGATATCCGCTGGTATGATTCCAGCCGTAATCTTTGTTATCTGGGCCAGGTTGCACCATTCCAAAAGGCATCGACGGACCCGGAAATGTGTGCCCCGTGCCATCGGTTCCAATAAACGGATTTACGTACTTGCTGTAATTCTGCGAAAGCGCAATTTGTGAAAAGAACAAGCAAAGAAGCGGCATGAGGTATTTTCTTATTTCCATAACGATTCGATTTGTTCAAGTGATTTATTTTTAGTTTCTGGAATTCGCTTCCACACAAAAAACACTGAAAATAAGCAAATTATCGCGAACAAATAAAACGGAAAAGCTCCGTTAAAGTAGGAATCAAGCGATTCGTTGGCGACCAAAACGGGGAAGAACTGCGTGACTAAAAAATTAGCAATCCACTGAATAAAAACGCTGATTGCCAAAGCCAAACTTCGAATTTTTGAAGGAAAAATTTCCGACAACAACACCCAAACTACTGGACCCCATGAAACGCTAAACGATGCCATAAACAGCAGTAAAAACGGCAGAATCAAGTACGATGCTACGGCGTAAAAGACACAAATTCCGACGCCGAGTAAACCCACAGTCATGCCCACGGAACCGATAAGTAACAGCGGTTTCCTTCCCATTTTATCCACCCATTTGATGGCTAATAAGGTAAAAATGAGATTCACAACGCCTAAAACACTGGTTTCTAATAAGGATGCGTTAGCCGAACTTCCTAAATTCTTGAAAATTTCGGGTGCGTAGTACAAAATGGCGTTAATACCGCAAAATTGCTGTAAAACCGAAAGTATAATTCCAACGAAAAGTACTTTTCGAAAGCTGGGTTGAAACAAGAATTTCCACTGATTTTCAGACGATGTTCCCAAATTTTCATCGATTTCCCGACGAGCCGCTTCCGCCTCTTCCCTACTGTTAATCCGATCTAAAACCGCTTGCATTTGCTGCTCTTTTCCTTGCGTTGCTAACCAGCGCGGACTCTCAGGAATCAAAAACAAACAAACCAAAAACAAGATCGATGGCAAGAGTTCCGAACCGAACATCCAACGCCAGCCGGTGGTTAAGTTCCATTGTGTATCGCCTTGTAACGCAATAAAGTAATTCACAAAATAAACGAGTACAATACCAATTACAATTGCTAATTGATAGTTTGCCACAAGTGCCCCGCGTTTCTTAGCTGGCGCAATTTCGGCCAGATACATCGGTACAACCATCGACGCTAAGCCAACTCCCACGCCACCAACGATTCTAAAAAACACAAAAACACTAAAACTATCGGGTATTGCAGTTCCGATTGAATTAATCGTAAAAAGCACTGCCGAAATGAGCATGGTTGGTTTGCGTCCGTAGCGGCTGCTCAACGAATCGGAAAAAAAGGCACCGATTAAACAACCCACGAGCGCACTTGATATTGCCCAACCCGTTTCGACAGCTGTGAGTTGAAAATAACTGGTTAAACTTCCGATCGCACCCGAAATCACCGCAGTGTCGTAACCAAAGAGCAAACCGCCTAAAGCCGCACTAAACGTGATGTAACGCAAATATTTTTGATTGGAACTACTCATAACTCGGCAGATTTTGTTTCAGAAATTGTTTAAACTCATTGTTGATATCCCATTGATTTACAAAGGGCTTTTGCGAAAACGGTTCTTGCGGTAAATACGGAAAAGGTCCAAATTCGGGCGTAATGGAAAACGCACTTTTTGAGCGATGCAGCTGTACGATTTCTTTCCACCAAACCAAAAATTGCTGCACGTGCGAATCCCATTCCGGTGCAAACGGATGGTTTACTTGAGGCGCTTGCTGCCAACCTACTCGCGCATGCAAATGCTTTATTCTGGGAAAAATTTGCTTCAAATACGGTGTTTGACCTTCGAGCATACTTTCAGAAACAACGCAAAAGTGAGACAAATCG
>CALRVY020000121.1:0-8879 GCA_943371725.1 Pseudanabaena sp. UWO311
ATGTCGAATTACGTGTCGTTTGAAAGTTATGCGATTTACAAGAAGATTCGCAACGACCATTTCGACAATTTGGTAAAGAAAATTCGCGGCCGACACAATGCCCAACTGATCGAAGCTAAAAAATCGATTGAAGTTATGGAACAGCACAAACTTGCGAACATTAAAGCGTTTTACGGTTTCGCTTCGGATCAATCGCCACAACTGACAAAAGCGCGTTTATGGGATACGTTTATGGGAATAGAAGTTCCGGTATTTACTGGTGCGGAAATGCTCGCAAAACGTTTAGACATGAACATATTGTTTGTAAAAGTTGAAAAAGTTCGTCGCGGATTTTATCGAGCAACCTTGGTTCCTTTAGTGGAAGAACCACAGAAAATGCCCGACTACGAAATAACTAAATTGTACTTGAGAGAAGTTGAAAAACAAATTCTTCAAAAACCAGAGCACTATTTGTGGACACACAAGCGTTGGAAACACATCGGTAAAAAGAAAAGCGTACAAAACGCAAAAGAAAGTATCGAAGCTTAGCGATTTTTTAAAGTGTTAATTCCTTGCAAATTTTTTAAATAAAGCATCTAGTTACCCGAATTAAGACTACCTTGAACCGAAGTATCAATTAATACCAACCGCGGCTGATGAATGTCTATGTAAAATTTGATATTAATTTGATTTGTAGGAAAGTACTACAAGAGCAACTCGACGCTGCAAACATCAGTTATAAGATAATTGCCTTCGGAGAAGTTGAAATTTTGGATAAACTTACCGATGAACAAAGCCATAATTTACAGTCGCAATTGGCCGTTTATGGTATTCAGATTGTTGAAAATCAGAAAAATATTCTGGTTCAGAGGATAAAAGATGCCATTGTTGAAATGGTTAATCAAGAGGAAAACCAACCGCATTTGAAAAGTTCGGTGTATTTGGCTGAAAAGTTAAATCACAGTTACAATTACATTTCAAATTTGTTTTCAGAAGTAACATACAGTTCTATCGAAAGCTTTATCATCTTACAGAAGATAGAACGAGCAAAACAACTAATTTTAACGAACGAACTCACGTTCACAGAAATATCTTATAAACTCAATTATTGTAACGTAGCGCACTTTAGCACGCAATTCAAAAACACAACAGGCATAACGCCTTCTGCATTTCAACGAATTATCAAAAGGCGTCGCGAATTACAAAGCCAAGAAAATAGCCCAAAAATTTAATAAAACCGATTTCCCCAAAAAATCATGACCAACGAACTTATTCATGTATGTTTAGCCGACGACGACGCCGACGATAGACTTTTCTTTAAGGAAGCTTTTGAATTGATCAAAATCAAAACTGCTATCTCGATTGTGAATGATGGTGTCGAACTCATGGAATTTCTACATAAAAACGAGAACCAATTACCACACATCGTTTTTCTCGATTTAAACATGCCACGTAAATCCGGTATGGAATGCCTTTTGGAAATAAAACAGGAAGAAAAATTTAAGGATATCGCAATTGCTATTTATTCGACTTCGGCAGCCGATCGCGATATCGAAGACGCTTTTATTAAAGGTGCGAACATCTACATCCGAAAGCCGAACGATTTCGAAAAATTGAAGAAAATTTTAAACGATGTTATTGCAATCAACTGGCAATATCACACCAATGGCTTAAATCGCGAAAATTTTGTCTTAAGTACTTAAATTTGATTAAACGAAAAAGACGATAAAATCGCTTTGCTGTAACTTCAACAGCTTTTCCTAAAAAATACAAGCTATTTAACTGATAATACGTTTTTTAACTCGAACATTGACGAGTTTAAAAATCAAGCCTTACGACTTTGGTGCATTAAAACGTCGGTATTCGTTTAGCGCTTCTGCGGCAGCAAGTTCCTCCGCTGGAATTACCTTTAAAAACGAGGAATGTTGCTCAATAGCGTATTCGATTTTTTCGACGATTTCTTCAATACTCTCGTTTTCGTAATCAATTTGTAAAGGTTCTTTAATGATCATCGATTGCAATATTCCCTTCTTCTTTAAACGAAGACCTTTCTTGTCAAACGAACGTCTGAAACCGTCGATAACGATCGGCACTACCAAAGGTTTATGTTCTTTAATGATGTGTGCTGTTCCTTTCCGAACAGGTTTGAACGATTTGGTTGTGCCTTGCGGAAACGTGATTACCCAGCCGTCTTGCAAAGCTATTTTGATGTTTTCGGTATCATTCGGATTCACTTCGCGCTGAATATCTTTCCCTTTGGCACGCCAGGTACGCTCAACGGTAATGGCACCTACGTACGCCATCATGCGCGGAAGTAAGCCAGAATGCATGGTTTCTTTTGCAGCTACATAATAAATGTTAAGTTTGGGATTCCACAAATACCCAATATTTCGAATATGATCGTCTCTCCCGTGTAGCGATGCGTTAAAAACGTGAAACATTGCAACCACATCTGCAAAATAAGTTTGATGATTTGAAATAAATAGCACGTTCTGCGGAGGCAGCGCGCGAATAACTTCAGATCCGTCTATTTGTAACTCATTAAAACCGCGGTATCTGCGATGCGTAGCGGCGCCAAAAATGCGAATCAGCCATTTTTTTAAAAATAAAATATGTCCGAACGGATTTCTCTTAAATAGTCCCATGCTTCAAACATATATCAAATTTGGCTAATTGCCGAATTTCGGGCTAACAATAACATTTGTTTCACTTCTGCCAACATCATAGCTGTGGCTCCCCAAACTACGTGCTCGCCAAAAGTAAATACACTCGTTTTGATTTTAAAACTATAGCTTGTATCAATTTCTTTGTTACTAACAGTCTGATCGTCAATTAAAACTGAAATAGGCAATGAGATTACAGCTGCCACTTCATACGGATCAATGGTAAACTGCAAGGGATCGGCTGTAAAAAACAGAAAAGGATGCACTTCAAAGTTACTCGGCGGAACGTACAACGGCGTAAGTTTTCGGATAAAGTGCTGTTCTTGAAGTATAATTCCGATTTCCTCTTTGGTTTCTCGCACTGCGGTTTCGTAAAAATCAACGTCGAAATCTTCCTTTTTTCCACCAGGAAAAGCTAATTGCCCTGAATGAACGCCTTCGTATTGCGAACGCTGAATTAGAATAAGATTTTCGGCTGTTGGTTGTGTGGAAACGATTACCGAAACAGCAGCGTACCGTTTTTGTACGGCGTTTTGTTCGGCTTTTTCCAGAGCTTGACGGCGATCGGCTGGTGCCATCGACAATTGTGCGTCGATTCCCGGAAGTTGAACCGTTTTTAAATGTGGAACTAAATGCTGAAATGCTATTTTTGTCATGTTCAAGTCCTAAACTACTGTTCGTGTATAGTAAAAAAGAAAAAGCCTTATTGATTACTGAATTTTGGACCGCTTTCGCGGAAGCCCATCCACACAAATGGCTGCTTTACGATACCAAAATTAAAGATTTACAACTCAAGTTTGACGTTCAAAATTCGGGGATTCGTATTGTCATCGAAGTTGGTATGCGCGATACTGAAATGCGATTGCGCTACTTCGAGCAACTTAAAGCGATGCGCGCTCTTTTTTTGGATTTTTTCCCATACATATTCTTCGAAGAAAACTACAGCTTAGATTCGGGTAAAATGGTAAGTTTGGTTTTCACCGAAAAACTCGAACTGAATTTCTTTACTAGAAATCATTGGCCGCAAATCTTCGACTTTATGGCACAAAACATGATGCTGATGGAGCAATTTTTCTTAGAGTACGCCGATATTATCCGTCAGGCTAAAAACGAAGAATAAGCTTAACCAATGGATTTCAAGTAATTTAAAACGTTGGTTTCGATACGTTCAGCTAAATGAGAAACAGGAGCTTTGATAAACTGTTCCCCTAAAATTTGCCCGTAAAGTAAGGCGTACCGCTCGGTTACAGTTTCGATGTATGCATCCGTAAGTTCGGGAATTTCCTGACCTTCTTTTCCTTGAAAACCATTGGCAATTAGCCATTGTCTTACAAATTCTTTGCTTAACTGCTGTTGAGGTTCGCCTTTATCTTGACGTTCTTGATAGCCTTCTGCGTAAAAATAGCGAGACGAATCGGGCGTGTGAATTTCATCAATTAAAACAATTTTACCGTCGCGCGTTTTTCCAAACTCGTATTTGGTATCTACCAACAACAGTCCGCGTTGCGCTGCCATTTCGGTGCCTCTGGCGAATAGTTTATGCGTATAATCTTTGAGTACATTCCAATCGGCTTCTGAAACAATTCCTTGTTTTAAAATCTCAGCTTCTGAAATATCTTCATCGTGCGAACCCGAAGCTGCCTTTGTTGTTGGTGTAATAATAGGTGTAGGAAGTTTGTCGTTTTCTTTTAAACCTTCTGCTAAAGCAACGCCACAAAGCTCGCGTTTCCCAGCGGCGTATTCGCGTGCTGCATGTCCGGCTAAATAACCGCGAATAACCATTTCTACTTTAAAAGGTTCGCATTTTAAACCAACACTCACGTTCGGATCTGGCGAAGCAAGCAACCAATTCGGAACCAAATCAGCAGTACTTTCCATGAACTTCTTGGCAATTTGGTTCAGCATTTGCCCTTTGTAAGGAATGCCTTTAGGAAGAACGACATCGAAAGCAGAAAGACGATCAGTAGCAATCATTACCAATAAATCGTCGCCAATACTATAAACGTCTCGAACTTTTCCTTTATAAAAAGCCGTTTGATTGGGAAATTGAAAGTTTGTTGTTGTGATGGTTGTCGACATGTGTGTGTTGTTTGAGTCGCAAAAGTATTGCGTTCCGTTTGAACCATCAAAAGAAAATGATGCAGAATTTAAAACAAACTGAAATAATTACAAGTGCTTTGATTTCGAAGATCAGCTGGAAGTACTAAATAAAAAAAATGATTTTGAAAAGTGTTTTTTTGAATGCAATGTTTATGTTTGCATTTCATTAACTTTTCTTTAATATTTGCTTTTTTATCACGTAGTGAAATTAAATTGTAAGAAAAATCTTTAATACCGCTACGTTAATTTAGAAGTTGCTATTAATTAAAGACTATCTATTTTCGAAATGAAATTGAAAGGGCTTGTATTTGTATGTTTAATTGCTTTTAATAGCATATTCTCACAGTTGATTACTCCTGTTTACGTACCGAAGAACAGAGATTCTATCGATAGATACATTAATACAATTTCTGAAAAAAAACTTCAAAAACTTTCTAAACTTACGAGCAAGGATGTAAAGAAAATTATTGCAGAACGTAAGAAGTATTTTTTTGACGAACTAAACGATAGTGCATTTGTATTTAATCCCGAATTAAAGAAGTACTTGAACAGTGTTCTAAAAGAAATATATAAATCGAATCCAAGCATTAATAAATCTGATTTTTATTTTTTCATTGACAAATCCCCTATTCCGAACGCCGCTTGTTATGGAAACGGGATTTTTACTGTCAATCTCGGATTGTTTGAGATTATCCATTCCGACGATGAATTGGCTTTTGTTTTAGCTCACGAGATTGCACATTATATGCTTGAGCACAATGATAAAAGCTTGCTGAAATACTTAGAGACTTTAAACTCGAAGGAAACCAAAAATGAAATCCGGAAAATAAAGAAACAGGATTACGGACAAGGGAGAGCAGCAATGGCATACATGGAAAAGATGCAATATAATTTCCAAAGAAGATCGCGAAAAGCAGAATTAGAAGCTGACTCGTTAGGTTATGTGCTTTTCGCAAACACTAAATACGCTAAAAAAGCGAGCATTGATGCCTTGGCAAGATTAGGAACTTCAGACAGTTTATTGTTTAAAGAACCGTCGAACATACGTAAACATTTGAATTTTACTGAATATCCTTTTAAAGAGGTTTGGCTCAAGAAAGATGATAATTTATTTGACATTAAAGAATCTGCCAACGACTATGCATTCAATAAAGATTCCATAAAAACGCATCCAGATATTCCGTATCGAATTAGTGTATTGAAAAAAAATGGCGGCGTAGTCGAGCAAGTTGCTCCCATTTCTAAACGTTTGCAAGAAGTGAAAAATCAGGTGGCTAGACTCATCATTGCCGATTGCCTTGAAGAAAAACGTCTTGATTTTGCGATGTATAAAATTATGGTAATGTACAATCGGGCAGAAATAAAGGACGACCTTTTTAATGAACTGATGGCAAAATTGCTTGTTGATGTCTACAAACACAAAGTTAATCACAGTTTAGGCAAATATGTTTCGCCTGTAAATCCGTTTTCAGATGAACTGTTTATCAATGAAATCAAACTATTCCTCCAAAATACGGAAGCAAAAAATTTAAAAAAAATAGGCTATCACTTCTGTCAAGAACGGAAAACAGCCATGAAAGGGAATACCGATTTCCAACAATCGGCAGAATTTTTTACAAACATCTATACTAAAACAAACTAACGAATGAAAACTAAATTTGCTTTACTATTAAGCTTTTGCGGAATGTTAGCGCTTGCGCAAAACAACGTTGTTTCTGGGGTGAACTCCTTCAGAGTGAGTGATGCAGGAACAATCATGGACAAAAACAAAGACGTCGATGGCTACTACTTCTTCTACAAAGTAGATAAACTAAAAAAAGGAAAAGCTGAATTTGCCATTAAAATACTAGACAAAAATCTTGTTGAAGTTGCAAATAAGTCCTACGTAGATCATAAAAATACGGTACTCCTCGAATCAAAATTCAACAACAACGCCATGATGTTTGTAATGGCAAATTTCAATGAAAAGAAAATTGATTTAGTTTCATTCGACAGGCAGGTAAACCAACGCCCGACGGTTAGCATTGCACTTGACTCAAAAGAATCACGTTATATCATGTCGATGCTTCAAACGGGAACAAATCCAAATTTTTTGTTCGCTGTTGATAACAAAGGATTCATTTTCAACAAAATAGAAGACAATAAGAAAATTGGATATTCTTTAAAATACTATCCTACAAATGGCGGAAAAGCATGGGAATACAATAGCCCGGAAGACACAAAAGAGATTTTAAGTTTCCTGCCCATTGATGTGAATGAAAAAACACTTATTGGTATTGAAACGTCTCGAAAAGGAGCCATGTCTCGCAAAGTAGTGCTCCGAACGAAAGTAATCGATGTGGATACCGGAAAACTACTGTTTGAAAGAGAATTTTCGAAAGACTCAAAACCGCGATTTATCACAAATGCATTTCTAAATAGTAGTGGAAATGTTGCGCTAGTAGGAGAATACTATAAAGAAGGAGATAACATTTTCGATGACAAAAGTTTAGGTCTTTTTTCTGAAATTATTGATTTAAGCGGGAAAACGATTAAAGAATCGTTTACATCTTGGGACGTTGATGTTGCAAAAGTGGCTAAAGTTAAGAACAACTACATGGCAGATCGCGGTTACATCTTTTTTCATGACATAATCAAAACCAACAATAACGATTACTATGCCATTGGCGAATTCTATCGTAAAACAGCTAGTGCAGCAGGTATTGCACAGGCACTGCTTACCCGAAATGTTCAGAATGTAACGCAATTGTCGATCACAAACGCTGTGGTTTTCAAATTTGACAGCAATTTTAAATTAAAGGAAATCAAGGAATTCAAGAAGAGTATCTCTAGAGCTCCTAGTTTGGCCGATTTTGGTAGTCCGCAATTAAATGCACACGCTTTAAAGCATTTTGGCGCATTCGACTTCCAGTATACGCAAGTGGATCGTGAAAACGACAGATTTTACGCCTGTTTCATTGACTACGAGCGCTTAAAAGGCGAGAAAAACAAAAATGCTTTTAAGACAATCATTTACGACGAAGGAGAACTAAGTGAAGATAAGATTTATCTGAAAAGAGACGGCGTTGAATTTCGCGTATTACCCGGAAAAATGGGTACTGTTTTGTTGCTAGAGTACAATAAAAAGGCAAAGGAGTTGGGATTACACTTCGAAAAGTTGAACATAAAATAACGTTAAAGGGCAGTTTTTAAAGACTGCCCTTTTTTTTCCTCAATTGCTTGTAATTTTTGGAAACGAATTTGAAATTAAATCGACTCTAATTTACAATTCCAATTTCCCAGCATTTCCTTTCACTTGTTTTTTAAGCGATTTTGCTGCTTTCTTCTCCTTCGGTGTACTTGCTGCTGCGGTTTTATCCGACTTTTTCTTTCCTTCCTTTTGCCTCGCCATCTTTTCTGATTTTACTATTGGGAAGTAGTTCTCAATATTGCTGTAAGGTACAACATTATGAGCGACATACGATTTATACCAATCGGATTTTCACAACACTTTTAAAGCGGCATACGATCTTACGCTCGATTATAAATAGTAAAGTAAAAACCGAAAGTAGAAATCCTTAAAATAGTCGATTGCAAGGCATGCTTTTTATGAAATTTAGGGCGCACCGGCAAACGAATCGTCGCTTCGCAAAAAGAGTGCAAGCCGTCACGTGTTCCGCTGTATCTTTTTGGCAAAACATCGGTGGAAAATCATAACGCCAAAAAGGATGCCGCTTCACCCGTTTGCGCGGAAATAAAACGAAAAGATAAAAAGAAGGGAAAAAGGAAAAAAATAGAAAAGAGGGAAAAGAAAGATTGGCCTTCGATAGGCTCAGGCTTCGAAGGAGCACAATGTTTCACAAAGTTTTTTCACAATGGGCACAACGCTGCCTTCAACACGCTCAGGTTCCAACGATACGCGGGTTCGGGCGGGTAAACGATACGTAAAGTGGTAAACGTCACGATCCCGATAGCTATCGGGACTAGCTTCCCAAAAAAGATACGTAAAGTGGTGAACTCATCGAAGTCTTAATACTTAATACTCCCATCTTAATACTTAAAAAATATGTGGAAAACCCGTAATCGTATGTCGATTTTTTTAAAAAACTTCGTCACGTAGGGCGGGCGGGATACGTAGGGACATTCCCAATACGAATT
>CALRVY020000122.1:0-8866 GCA_943371725.1 Pseudanabaena sp. UWO311
GGTTTTCTTCGTTGTTTGCTTTGTGCAACTGCAACTGCTTAATCCAGTAATACGTGTAACGAACACAAACTGCCATGAAAATCCAGTTTATGATGTTTGCTAAACTCCAGTAACTAAGCTCTAAACTTCTAAGGCCATCTAGTGGTACAAATAGAAAATCAACAAAAAGTGTTTGAATCCCTTCCCAAAATGCTTTCATCTGTGTCTATATGTTATATTTACCAAGCAAAAGTATAAAATACTTTAATGATTACAACACTTTTTAGCAAATCGAGACCGCTTAATTATCTGATTGTTGCTTGCTTGGCATTGACTAGTTCGACGTTGGCATTTAAAGAAGATTCTGAAAGTGTACTCACAGGAATTGCACAGCAAATTTGTTGCACGATCTTGTGGTTACTTAGTTTGTTGCTTATCAACTTTATAACTAAAAGAAACAGTGTAAGCAAGGAGAATACATTTCCCATTTTATTTGCGGCTGTTTTCGTGTTGTTTATTCCCGAAGCTCTGCGCGATCTCAATATTTTGATAGCGCATTTTTTTATACTTCTTGCCTTGCGCCGACTTATTTCGATGCAATCGCTGCTCGAACCGAAAGAAAAAATCTTCGATGCTGCGCTGTGGATTAGCGTTGCAGCTTTGTTTCAATTCTGGTGCGTCTTGTATTTGTTTATCGTTTTTGTATCGATTGTTTTGCACGTATCGCGCGATTACCGCAACTGGCTTTTGCCCTATTTTGGTGTAATTACAGCATTAATTTTTGCTGGTATGGTTCATTATTTCAGCGATTTTAATCTAGTTTCTTACATCTATAAAAATGCAATAGTCGATTTGTCATTTAATTATTTTCAGAAAGTTTCGCAGAACGCTGCACTTTCTGCATTTACAGCATTTGCAAGTATTTTGTTTTTAGCGCAGCTTTTGTCGCTTCCGAGCAAACCATTAATCCTGCAAGCTGCTTACAAAAAAGTATTGTTTTCCTTTTGTGTCGGAGGTTTAGTTTTTGCTTTTTCAACAGCTAAATCGAACGAACTTTTGCTTTTTACTTTATTTCCGCTTAGCGTTATGACGGCTAGTTTTCTAGAAGAAATGACGGGAAAATGGATTAAAGAAATTGCCACTTGGCTACTCGTCATCACAGCTATAACCTTCTTTTTTTGGCAGTTGTAAAAATTGATTTACAGTTTCGGACCAAAGGCTAAATCGCCGGCATCGCCTAAGCCCGGCACAATATAATTTTGTGCATTTAATGCTTGGTCTATTTCGCCAATCCAAAGTGTTGTGTTTTCAGGTAAATGCTCTTGCAAATACGCAATTCCTTCCGGCGCAGCGATTACCGCGGCAATATGTAATTCGGCTGGTTTCATTTCTTCGAGTAACTTCTCGCAGCAAGCAAGCAGTGAGCGGCCGGTTGCCAACATCGGATCGGCAAGAATCAAAATTTTGTTGTTCAAGTCGGGAATGGCTTGATATTCTACTTTAATTTCGAACGACCCGTGATCTTCACTGTAGGCGCGATACGCTGAAATGAAGCCGCTTTCAGCTTGGTCGAATACGTCGAGTAAGCCTGCATGTAACGGAATCCCCGCACGCAAAATACTCGCGATTACGACAGGTTTTGCCAAGCGGAAACTGTGCTTTTCACCTAAGGGTGTGAGTACAGTATTCGGTTCGTATTCGAGTGATTTCGAAATTTCGAACGCCAATAAAGTTCCGATACGCTCAATGTTTTTGCGAAAACGCATACGATCGGTTTGCACATCTACGGCGCGTAACTCGCTCATAAATTGGTGCAAAACGGAATTCTGTTCGGATAAATTTCGGATTTTCATAAGCTTTTTCTGCGCAAGCTAATTTCTGCGCGGATAAAAGTATAAAAAGTATCTTTGCACTTTAAATTCTTGAACCTATGTTTTCAAAACTAGCTAATGCAGTATTCGAACAAAGTATCGCCGATTACCACAAATACGACAGTGTAGATCAGCCGATCGCCAATCCGTATTCGAAAGATCAGTTCGAACATTTATTGTACATGAAAAATTGGATTGACACGGTACAATGGCATTATGAAGACATCATCCGCGATCCGCAAATTGATCCAGTAGCTGCTTTGGTTTTGAAACGCAAGATTGATGCATCCAATCAAGAAAGAACCGACGTTGTGGAGTACATTGACAGTTACTTTCTTCAAAAATACGCACACGTGAGTCCGAACAGCGATGCTAAAATTAACAGTGAGAGTCCGGCGTGGGCGTTTGATCGTTTGTCTATTCTAGCTTTGAAAATTTTCCACATGCGTGAAGAAGCCGAGCGTGCTGATGCTAGTGTGGAACATCGTGCCAAGTGTCAAGAAAAACTTAATGTTTTGCTGGAACAACGCACCGATTTGTCGACCGCAATCGACGATTTACTTTCCGATATCGAACAAGGTAAAAAGTTTATGAAAGTGTACAAGCAAATGAAAATGTACAACGACGACGACTTGAACCCTGTTCTTTACCAAGCCAAGAAATAAAAATTGAAATCGACCGTGCCGCATATTGCCTTTTTCCGAATTTCGGCTTTGGGCGATATCGCTATGTGCATACCAGCGATTAAAGCCGTTCGCGAGAAATATCCCGATTTACGCATCAGTGTTATTAGCATTGCTTTTGCCGAACCCCTTTTTCAGGAAATTCCGAATTGTAATTTTATTGCATTCGATAAAAAAAGGGATGGAAGTATTCTCGGATTGTGGAAGTTACAAAGGAAGCTTCGCGCTTTAGAGATAACGCATTTTGCAGATTTTCATCAAGTGTTTCGATCGAAGCTGCTTCGTTTTTTCCTTACGGGAAGCGGAATCCAAACCGCAGCGATCGATAAAGCACGTGCGTTAAAACGAAAACTCACCGCCGGAAACGGCCGGTTTGCTATTCCAAGCGTTTTTGATAGGCAGCTTGAAGTGCTACAACAATTGAACTTAGGAGTTGAAATAAGTGCGTTAAAACCTTTGCCGAAGCGCGCTATTCCTGAAGAATTTGCTTCTAGCAGATTAAAAATAGGTATTGCTCCGTTTGCGCAACACGCGTCTAAAGTGTACGATTTGGATTTGCTAAAATCGGTTATTCGAGGAGTGCTTGAGCTGTCGGCTGCTGATGTGATTATTTTTGGAAGCAAGTCGGAATTAGCGGTTTTGCAAGAAATAAGATCAGATGAAAATCGGATTCGTATTGCGGCGGGCGCCTTATCTTTTCGTGAGGAATTGGCTCTTATCAGTTGTTTGGATGTTATGTTGAGTATGGATTCGGCAAACGGACATCTAGCGGCGTTGTACGGCGTTCCGGTAGTTACGCTTTGGGGTGTTACGCATCCTACTGCGGGTTTTAAACCGTTTTTACAAACCGACGATAATCAACTAACCGCCGATTTGAAGCGTTTCCCGAAAATTCCGACTTCGATATACGGAAACAAATATCCCCCAGACTACGCCCGTGCCATTGATAGTATAGCGCCGGAAAAAGTAGTAGAATGCTTGTTGCAGTTGCTTTCTTAATTTCTTTGGTTGCTTTTTTTCACATGGAAATCGGTGAAATCCACAGATTTTTGATGAAAATGAAGCGATGTGGCTTTGCGAAAATTCAAACGTAATATTGCAATATTACCACGCATAAAACGTATTTAATCAATAACTTACTTATTAAATCAAAAAACTTAATTCAAGCTTTTTTAGGCTGGAATTCTGTGATTTCCGTGATTTCTGTACACTGTATTTTCTCACAGAAACCACAGAAATCCACAGATTTTTGATGAAAATGAAGCGACGTGGCTTTGCGAAAATTCAAACGTAATATTGCAATATTACCTCAAGCAAAAAACTGCAAATCAATATTTTGTTTAAAGATATTATCAATTAATTTATTGGCACTTACAATTCTCATTCACTAACGTTCGAGCACGATTTTGCGTTAGGGATGGCAGTGGAAATCCTGTTTTGCGCTTCCATTTATGGCGCAAAACAGATTGAAACGTACAGCCCGACGGCGGCTAAGAATTTCCACGAAACGTGTGCCGCCGGAACGCCCAAAAAATAAAAAAGCCGCTCTGTGGAAAGCGGCTTGGTGGTGTCGACTAAACGTCGTCGTAATCGATTTTTAGGACTGCCGAGGTTGGGTGTGCTTGGCAGGTGAGGATGAGGCCATCGGCTATTTCGCCGTCGGTTAAAATGGTATTTTTTTTCATTTCGGCGGTTCCTTCGGTAATTCGGGCCAAGCAGCTGCTGCAAATTCCGCCTTGGCAGGAATAGGGCGCGTCGAGTCCGTGTTTCAAAGCGGCATCGAGTACCGATTGCTTGCGCGACATTTCGAAGGTGCTCGTCTCGTCGTCTACGGTAACGGTAATGGTGGTATGTCCGTCGGCTATTTTAAGGTCGGTTTCCGAGCTCGAAGTGGAGAACAACTCAAACTTTATTTTGCTTTCGGGCACGTTGGCTTCTTTTAGAGCGCCTGAAACGGTGTTGATCATGCCTTCGGGTCCGCAGAGAAAGAACGATTCGAATGCAATGTCTTTGTACTTGTTTTTGAGGGTGTAGTTAACGACCGACCGATCGATACGTCCGAAAAGCGCACCATCTTGTTTGGCTTCGCTAAAAACAAACTGTACGAGTAATCGGCCTACATACTGTTGCTGCAAATCGTGCAACTGCTGATAAAAGATGGTTTGTTGCGGACTTTTATTTCCGTACACCAACAAAAACGTGCTGTTTGGATCGGATGCTAAGACCGATTTTAGGATCGACATTACCGGAGTAATTCCGCTTCCGGCAGCAAAAGCCGCGATGTTGTGCGCAGGTTTTTCAGCATCAACTACAAAACGTCCTTCGGGAGCACTCACTTCGATGACGCTTCCTGATTGCAGCGATTGATTGGCGAAATTCGAAAATACGCCGTGTTTCACTGCTTTTACGGCAATGCGAAGTTCGTTTTCGTTTGGAGAAGAGCAGATGGAATACGCACGTCGGATTTCTTCTCCATCGAGTGTTAACTTCAAATTCACATATTGTCCTGAAACATACTTGTAATGTTGTTGAAGCGGTTCGGGAATGGTAAAGGAAAGAGAAACGCAAGAGTCGGTTTCGCGTTTCACTTCTTTTATATGCAGTTTAAAAAATGTTGACATACAAAAAATTTGCGCAAAGATAGCGGAACAGAATATGGATTAAAAAAAATTGTACAAAAGGCTGCGTTGACTTTATTTGGAAGGCGAAAAAAAATTATTTTTCGAACCGCAGAAGTGTAACAAATTTTTAGTTGTTGTAACTAACTACCAAATCGAGCGATGAACTATGTTTAAAAGAATTTTATGGCTGGAATGGAAAAGCTTTTTCCGTTCGGCGGCGTTTTCTCAGAAACTTGCGATTAAAATTTTACTCGGATTAGCTGCATTGTACTTTGCGGCTTGTTTCTTGATTATGGGCGTTGGCGCGTTTTATATCATTGAAGATCTTACTAAAAGTGATCCGATGCAGGTAGTATCTCAGTTTCTCATATACTACTTTTTGTTTGATTTGGTTTTCAGGCAAATGCTCCAAAAATTACCTGTAATGAATATTCGACCAATGCTGATTTTACCTGTTACGCGATCGTATGTGGTACATTTTTCTTTGGCGAAGACCTCGATATCTTACTTCAATATTTTACATTATTTCTTCTTTCTGCCTTTTACCATTGTTTTGTTTATTGAAGGTTACGACCCGCTTTCGGTAACGTTGTGGTTTCTTTCAATGACAGCGTTGATTTACTTCAACAATTACCTCAACATACTAATTGCTAATAAAGACGGCTTATTTTATACTTTCATTGCTGCTTTAGGGTTAATAGCTGCATCTCAATACTTTGGTTTATTCGATGTTACGATTTTTACCCAACCGCTTTTTTATGCACTGTATAGTCAACCCATTACATTTTTGGTACCGGTGGCACTAGTTGTAGGAACGTACTACATGACGTACAAGTATTTGCTAGGTCAGTTGTATCTCGATGTTGGTTTAAAACAAGAGGTTGCTGTTGCAGAAACCGAAAACTACACTTGGTTGAATAAATACGGTACTTTGGGAAGTTTCTTGAAGAATGATATTCGAATGATTCGCCGGAATAAACGTTCGAAAACTACGGCAACTATGAGTGTTTTATTTTTGTTTTACGGATTACTTTTCTTCAACGGCGCTATCGAAGCGTACGACAATCCGGCGATGCACATGTTTGCGGGAATCTTTGTAAGTGGTGGTTTTCTTTTAACATTCGGACAGTTTGTTCCGAGTTGGGACAGTGCCTATTATCCGTTAATGATGACCCAAAACGTACCGTATCGCGATTACATCAGTTCGAAATGGTGGCTCATGGTAATTGGTACGTTAGCAGCTACAATTTTGGGTTCGTTTTATTTGTATTTCGGTTTGGAAATCTACTTAATCGTAGTAGCTGCGGCCATATACAATATTGGAATAAACTCGTATTTAGTACTTTGGGGTGGTGCGTACACCAAAACACCTATTGATTTGACATCTGCCAAAGGAGCATTTGGCGATCGCAAGGCGTTTAATGCAAAAACCTTACTTATTTCCCTGCCACAATTACTGGTTCCTATGGGTGTGTTTTTAGTAGGAAAAATGGTTTGGGGCACGTATGAAGGCATAGCAGCAGTAGGACTTTTAGGCGCGGTTGGATTTTTGTTCCGTGATAAAATGTTCAATATCATCGTAAAAACGTATAAAACAGAAAAATATGCAGCTTTAGCCGCTTATAAAGAAAAAAACTAAGACTATGATTTCAGTTACTAATCTCTCCAAAAAATACGGAACAACAACGGTTTTAAACATTCCTTCACTTGAAATTCCGCGTGGCGAAAGCTTCGGATTAGTTGGAAACAACGGTGCTGGAAAAACCACTTTTTTCAGCTTATTGCTCGATTTGATTCAGCCTTCATCCGGTAGTGTTTCTATAAGCAACATTCAAGTAAATGTTAGCGAGCAATGGAAAACCAAAACAGCATCGTTTCTTGATGAAAGTTTCTTAATTGGGTACTTAACACCCGAGGAATACTTTTACTTTATCGGAGAATTGCGCGGGCAGAATAAATCGGATGTCGACCAAACACTTGCAAAATACAGCGAGTTTTTTAACGACGAAATTTTAAACAGCAAAAAATACATCCGCGATTTCAGTAAAGGAAATCAGAAAAAAGTGGGTATTATCGGAACATTGATTGGCAATCCAGAAGTAGTTGTACTCGACGAACCGTTTGCAAACCTAGATCCAACTACACAATTTCGATTGAAGAAAATTATTGGCGAATTAGCTGCTGATCCGAACGTTACCGTTTTGGTTTCGAGTCATGATTTGAACCACACTGTGGAAGTTTCGAACCGAATCGTTGCCTTAAGTAAAGGTGAAATTGTAAAAGACATCCAAACCAGCGAGCAAACTTTAAAAGAACTGGAAGCGTTCTTTGCCGTTTAAGTTTTTGCCTTAGGTAAATTTGCGGCTAGTTGCGAAGTCCATCGAGCATGGTCTGCGTAATTTGCTCTAAATCGTATTCGTGCTGCCAACCCCAATCGGTTCGGGCATGCGTATCGTCGATGCTCGCCGGCCAGCTGTCGGCAATCGCTTGACGAAAATCGGGTTTGTATGCTATTTTAAAATCCGGGATTTGCTTGGTGATTGAATCTGAAATTTCTTCCGGAGTAAAGCTAACTGCTGCCAAATTGTACGAAGATCGAATTTTAATGGCTTCGGGCTCGGCTTCCATGATTTGAATTGTGGCTCGAATAGCGTCAGACATGTACATCATTGGTAACGCCGTATCGGCTTTTAGAAAACACTCGTACGATTTATTGGCTAAGGCCTCGTGGAAAATTTCTACAGCATAATCAGTAGTTCCGCCGCCAGGAGGCGACGTATAGCTAATTAATCCCGGATAACGAACGCTACGTACATCGACCTGATATAATTTATTGTAGTACTCACACCAACGTTCGCCCGATTGCTTACTGATTCCGTAAACCGTACTCGGCTCCATGATTGTGTACTGTGGTGTGTTATCTTTGGGTGTCGACGGACCAAAAACCGCTATACTTGAAGGCCAAAACAAACGTTTGAACTTTTTAGCTTTCGCTAGATTGAGTACATGAAACAGCGAATTCATGTTCAAATCCCAAGCAAAAGCCGGATTTTTCTCTGCCGTTGCCGAAAGTAATGCAGCCATAAGATACACATCATCAACCTGATATTTCTCAATTAAATGTTCAATTTGATTGTAGTCCAAAGCATTCACAACTTCAAAGATGCCGTCGTTGACTACTTCATTGTCCATTTTTCGGATGTCCGACGCAATTACATTTGAAACGCCGTATTTGCTTCGTAACTGCTTGGTTAACTCCGTGCCTATTTGTCCGCAGGCACCTATGATCAATACTTTCCTACTCATGGTTGCTGTTTTGCGACAAAGATAACGTTTTCGTTTAGCTGCCAAATAACTAGGATTAAAACCTGTAAATAAATAAAATAGAAATTAAAATGTTGTTATTCAACAACTTAAACATAAAGTTTAAACATAGTTTTAATAAGCTTTCTTTAACAATAATTCTAATTTCAGAACTTTAGTAAATACGCTACTTTTGCCGAAAGATTTATTTTGAAAAACGCAGCTTTTCTTTTTTGTTGTATGGTGCTTCTCTCCTCTTGCGAAGACCGCGATGCGCAGCGTAAAGTTGCCACTCAAAAAGACATTGTACGACAAGATGCGTTTTTCAAGGAACTCAATAAATCTTGGAGCTTTACTGTTGTTACGCCCGATCCTCTCGCGCAACAATCGCTCCTAAATTGGCAACAAT
>CALRVY020000123.1:0-8790 GCA_943371725.1 Pseudanabaena sp. UWO311
TCCCAGCCCCGAGCGCAGTGGATAGCCCACAGTGGGAAACCGGATTTTTTGTTGGTGCGCGGCGGCGACCAGCGGAAGCCGTTGCAAGGTTTACAAAAAACCGGTTTCCCACGCGGACTAGCAACGAAGCGCGGGAATTGCTGGCCAAATTAAAAATAACGTGATCTCAAAAAAAATATTAAATCGCTTGAAAATGAGATTGTTAATTCCGTTATGTTACAATACTTTAATTTGTTTTTAAATACTCTTTCACTTCGTTTTAATCGAACTCATCCGACGCAGAATGGTGGCTTTTCTGTAACTGCAATCGATTATCCATAACCATCATAATGAAGTGTATGCAAACAAAATCGGTTCCTTCTAAAAATTCGGAATATAACCCACAAAAACGGCTATCATCACCTGATTTTTAGGCTTATTCTTAACGTTTGTTTACAAGTGCACTTCCTTTACTTAACGTACTTTTGTAGGAAATCTAGTGTATTATGTCTGCAAAAAGAAAAACGGAAGTTCTTGAAATAGACGACAACGTCATCATTGAAAAATATATGGATAGCGTCCTTTCTGGAGGCGATCATCTCAAAAATGTGTACACCTTCTGCAAACACCACGAAATAGAAGAATCCACTTTTTACAGCTTTTTTGGTTCGCTCGACGGAATTAAATCAGCAATTTGGATCAAACTTTTCGAAAACGCAGAAACTGCCCTTTACAACGATCCTCAGTACGAAAATTACGACGCCAAAACCAAGCTTCTTTCATTATTCTACACCTTATTCGAAGTGTTTGCACTAAATCGAAGCTACTTGCTCGAAACGGTAAAAAAAGAGCAATACCGTTTAAAAGATCTCGAACAACTGAAAGGTTTCCGCAAGCGATTCAAAACTTTCGTCGATGGCATTCAAGCCTACGACAACCAAAGCATACCAGACAGAATTCGCAAAACTGCAAAACCGTTGTACAGCGAAGGCGCTTGGATTCAATTCTTGTTACTGTTCCGCTATTGGCTTTCCGACGAATCGCCGAAAGCGCAAAAAACCGATATTCTTATCGAAAAATCAGTTAACGCTGCAACCGATTTACTCGACATAAAACCCATTGAAAGCTTGTTTGACCTCGGTAAATTCCTATGGAAGGAAGGCAATATGCGATGAAAACACTCGATAAAATTCCAACAACAAAAATTGAACGCGCTTCGCAACTTGTAAAAACAGGTTTTAAAGTAGGTACAAATTACTTGTCGTACTACGGCGAAAAGCTCGTTAATCCTGAGTTATCCCGTGATAAGCTAAACGAAAACAACGCAGCTGATATTTACGACGGATTAAAAAACCTGAAAGGCTCGGCTCTCAAAGTAGCACAAATGCTAAGTATGGACAAGAATATCATGCCACGTGCGTATGTCGAGAAGTTTTCGCTAGCACAGTTTTCGGTTCCACCATTGTCGGCTCCGCTCGTCCGAAAAACATTCAAAACGTATTTGGGAAAGTATCCTGAAGAAATTTTCGACACGTTTACGCCCGACTCGGTTAATGCAGCTAGTATCGGCCAAGTGCACCGCGCTTCCATAAATGGAAAACAATTGGCTGTTAAAATTCAGTACCCGGGTGTCGCCGACAGTATAAGTTCCGACTTAGCAATCGTTAAACCTTTTGCTATTCGCATGTTTAATCTGCAAGGCAAAGATTCTGATCGATATTTCAAAGAAGTAGAAGACAAACTGCTCGAAGAAACCGATTACAAACTCGAATTGCGTCAAGGACAAGAAATTTCAAAAGCTTGTTCGCCAATTCCAAACCTAAAGTTTCCACAGTATTATCCCGAATATTCGTCGGCCAAAACCTTAGCTATGGATTGGATGGAAGGCGAGCACCTTTCTGAATTCTGCACGAGAAATACCGATGTCGAACTCGGAAACAAACTCGGACAAGCACTTTGGGATTTCTATATGTTCCAAATGCACGGACTAAAAACCGTTCACGCTGATCCACATCCTGGAAATTTTCTTGTTAGTCCAAATAATGAATTGATTGCCATCGATTTTGGTTGCATCAAACGGGTACCTGACAGCTTTTATTATCCGTATTTCGAATTGGCAAATCCAGCAGTAATCGACAACGAAAAGCTATTTGATGAAAAATTATACGAACTCGAAATTTTGCGAAGCGACGATACTGCAGAAGAAGTCGTTTACTTTACCTCGTTGTTCCGACGATTGATGAAAGTATTTACACAACCCTTCCACGGAAGTTCATTCGATTTTTCAGATGCCGCCTTTTTTGATCAAATTGCAGCTTTAAGCGAAGAGTTTAGTAAAGACACGCAGATTCGAAAAATGAACGGGAATCGCGGTTCGCAACACTTCATTTACATCAACAGAACGTTTTTTGGTTTATACAATTTGTTGTTTGATCTAAAATCAACAGTCGACACACAATATTACCAACGATACATCGTTTAAATTAAGTGAGTTCGATATAAAAATCGAAGTTAGAAATCATTTAAATAGCGGGCTACAAGGCGTATTTTCTTTATAATCTGAGGTATCTAAAAAGAAAACAACGAAGTAAACGACTGTTTAAATGGTTAGCCTAAAAAATAGTGTTGGGATTTAATTCTGATTCAATCTGTAAGAATCAATTCAAGCGATTTAACGATGATTTTTATGTCGCACTCACGTTATTATGTTAGTTTGGTGGTTAGTTAGTTTGTAAAGGCGGGATTTCTTTCGGAAATTGCCGCCTTTATTTTTGCCCATGCTGAAAATCCAAAACGTTTCGTTTTCATTTGCTAATCAGGTAATTATCGATAATCTTGATTTCGAGTTACCCAGCGGAAACCATCTCGCTATTCTCGGCGAAAGCGGTTCAGGCAAAAGCACATTTCTCAAACTGATTTATGGAATTTACGATTGTCAACTTGGCCAAATTCTATTCGACAACCAAATAATTAAAGGTCCGAAACAACAACTTATCGCCGGACATCCAAACATCAAATACGTTCCACAAGATTTCGAACTCAATTGGTATGCTACTGTTGCCGAAAATATCGGAACTTTTCTTTCCTACAGCCAACCTACAGAACGAACTGAAATCATAACCGACTTATTGAATCGATTCGACTTAACCGATGTAGCCTCTAAAAGAGCAATCGATTTAAGCGGCGGACAAAAACAACGAACAGCTTTAGCAAAAGCATTGGCAGTAAAGCCACAACTGTTGCTGCTCGATGAACCGTTTAGCAATATCGATACCGCGCGTCGCAATCCCATTCGTCGTGCACTTTTTGCATACGCAAACGAACACCAAATAGCCATTGTACTCGCCACACACGATCCCGACGATGCGCTCGCGTTTACCGATCAAACGCTCATACTGCATCGCGGAAAAAAACTGCAATACGCCGAGTCTCTGCACGTTTACAAATTTCCAATTTCAAAGGCTGTAGCTGCTTTATATTCCGATTTTTCGCTCATTCACGAAAGCAATTCCAATCAAAATATACTGGTTTATCCGCATGAATTTCGAATTGTCGAAAACAACGGTTTTAAAGCCGTGGTTAAAAAATCGTTCTTCCAACGCGTTACCGTATTAATTGAAGCTCAGTGTGCATTTGGTACTGTATTTTTTCAAAGTGCAAATGCTTTTAAACCGGGAACAATTGTTTTTTTGGAAATTCATCCTGAAGCAAAACAGCGCTTCGTTCAAACAGATTCTTCGGATGAATAGCAAACGGTTACTGCCAGCAATTTCAACTCACAGCAACTAGCTTACGAATCACTTTTATAAATCAGTGTTAAGTATTCGCAAATTTTAACAATGCCGAAATTTTTGGCTATTTTAGTACTTTCAAATTGTTATAATCTAAATTTTTCTAATGTATAATTCGAAAATCGCAGGTTTAGGCTTTTATGTG
This sequence comes from Pseudanabaena sp. UWO311, assembly GCA_943371725.1. Taxonomy (GTDB): domain Bacteria; phylum Bacteroidota; class Bacteroidia; order Flavobacteriales; family Flavobacteriaceae; genus Flavobacterium. The sequence continues at coordinate 3,916 of CALRVY020000123.1, forward strand.
CCTGAAAACGTCGTGACAAACGCAGATTTGTCTAAAATAATAGATACTAGTAACGAATGGATCATTGAACGCACCGGAATAGAAGAGCGTCGGCATATCGTTCGAGGGCAAGATACCACAACTTCTATGGGCGTTAAGGCGGCTAAAATAGCCATTGAACGTGCTTCTATTTCCAAAGATGAAATCGATTTTATCGTTTTCGCAACCTTAAGTCCCGATTATTATTTTCCAGGTCCGGGCGTTTTAGTACAAAAAGAACTTGGACTTAAAACCGTGGGCGCACTCGATGTTAGAAACCAATGTTCCGGATTTGTTTATGCTGTTTCGGTTGCCGATCAGTACATCAAAACGGGTATGTATAAAAATATTTTGGTAATTGGCTCCGAGGTTCATTCTACAGGTTTAGATATGACAACCCGCGGCCGTGGCGTATCCGTAATTTTTGGCGATGGAGCAGGGGCAGCCGTAATTTCACGCAGTACCGATGATAGCAAAATCCTTTCAACACATTTACACAGCGAAGGCCAACACGCCGAAGAATTAATTGTAAAAGCTCCGGGAATGGGCGGACGCTGGGTTTCTGACATCGTTGCCGATAACGATCCGAACGACGAAAGTTACATGCCGTATATGAACGGACAATTCGTGTTTAAAAATGCGGTAGTTCGCTTTGCAGAAGTAATTAACGAAGGCTTAGAAGCGAATCATCTTCAAGTGAGCGACATCAATATGTTGATTCCGCATCAGGCCAATCTTCGTATTTCACAGTTTATCCAGCAAAAGTTTGGCTTAGCCGACAATCAAGTTTTCAATAACATTCAGCGTTACGGAAACACCACTGCAGCTTCTGTCCCCATTGCCTTAACCGAAGCCTGGGAAGCAGGTAAAATCAAAAAAGGCGATTTGGTGGTTTTAGCTGCATTCGGGAGTGGTTTCACTTGGGCGTCTGCAATTATTCGCTGGTAGAAGTAAAGTTCTATAGATCGAAATCCGATGGCTTTTAGTCGTCGGATTTTTTATTTGGGCGTTCCGGCGCAGCGGGTTTGCTTCGCAGTCGAGTAGTTGCGCCGTCGGTTGCTTGTTACAACAAATAGCCGGAAAATGGCAAGTAAATTGGTGCTATATCGGCTTCCGTTGGTCGCCAATCTAGCCCCTTTACTTTAGCCATTTTCCAGCTATTCGTTTTCTCGCCGCCACCTAACGCTGAAGATAGTGCAAAAAAAAGCTCCGAATTTCGGAGCTTTTTTAAGATTATCGAATTAACGAGAAGTGCGATTTATATTCTTTCACTGAGGTTCCGTTCTCGGTGTATTGAATCGTGAACCAGTAGTCGGCACTTGGTAACGGTTGTCCCGCTATCGTTCCATCCCAACCATCACCGTCGGTAAAAATCTCAGCAAGGAATTTTCCGTAACGATCGTAGATAAATACTTTCGCAGGATTTGACGGGTCAAAACCACGAATAGTCCAACGATCGTTAAACCCATCGCCATTTGGTGTAAAGAATTTCATGCTATCAACCAATTCGATTGTTATAGGTAACGGTAACGATCCGCAACCATTCACATCAGAAACTACGATTTCATGCGAACCGGAAGAAACATTCGTAAATACATTGCTAGTTTGTGGTGGCATTCCATCAAGCGAATACAAGAATCTGGTGCCATCATCAGTTGGGTTGGTTAAAACCGTTATGGTTTGATTGTCGGTGAACCATCCTCTAGTTTCAAACGTTACATCTGCCGGACGAGCCGACTCAATGACGCTAACCGGAATTGGAGTTGATTCGCAATTGGCTACTCCTTGCGCTGTTATTACTAATTGATATTCTCCTTCGGCAGACGGGCTGAAGTTTGGAGTAGTCGCAACTGTATCTCCAGCAGCATTTGTCCAATTAAAGTTATAGAAAGATGAGCTATATCCACTTTCAATTACTGGCAAGGTTACCTGACCAGTGACAACATCAGTACAAATAGTTCCACTTAATGGATCAGAAGCAGGTTGCGGAATAACAATAAGGTTTATTGCAATCGTATCTTCACATCCCGCAGTACTGCCGTCGCTAACGCGAGCAATTACCGTACTTAGAGAAGTATCTGTGTTAGTGCCATTATCAGTCGTAATTTCGTTAGTTTGGAAATCGGCATCTTGTTGAGATGGATAGTATTTAACAGTGTAGAAGGTCGGATCTTGTGAACCTAAAATCGTAGATGTTAAGGTATCTAAATCAAATGCAGTAACGAAATCATTCGGATTAGCATCGCTATCACAAACTCGACGTAAGCTCTCCGGTACTGGATTAGCAACAGCTGCCGGATTTATCGTTAAAACAAACGACGTTTCGCTCGGACAAGCCGGAGTAAACGGTGCAATTCCATAAACATAAATAGTTCTTGTGCCAATAGTATTAAGTACCGTTCCCGCTGGAATCTGGCCTCCTCCACCGTTTGGAGCATTGTAATAAGCAGCACCTGGGGTGTTAAGAGGTTGCAACGTGTAAGTTCCACAAACTGTAGCATCTGGAACTTCATCTACATTGTAAAACGTAATGTTGAACGACTCATTTGCAGATGGACATGTATTCGGTGCGGTTCCATTAACGGCATAAACGAAAACTTGCGCATTTGTGCTATACACAGTTCCCGCAGCTATAACACCACCTGTTCCATTCGGTCCAGCATAATAGTTAGCTCCTGGAGTTTGTAGAGTTGGTAATGCATATGAAGTTGCGCACGTATTTATATTCTGGATATCAGCAGGATTAATTATCGGAGTTTGAACTACGTTAATGTTAAAGGCTCTTTCACTCGAGCAATTTGGAATTGTTCCTGTGTCAGCATAAGCATAAATAGTTGTCGGACTAGTAATACTATTAGTTGCAAATAGCTCTGTGTTAGTTGCATTTAATGGACCACCTGGTTGTGTAAACCATCGAGTTGCTGGTGCTGGTGGTGCAGGTAAAATATAGGCGTCACATGCAAATGCGTCAGCAATAACTGGAATTACTGGAGAATTATTGATTGTAATTACAAACGGCTCATCATCAAAACAAATTTGTGTAGCGGTTGTCCCAGATTCTGCGTAAGCATATAAAGTTGTTGTAACTGTTACATTGAATCCAGCTAATCGCTCAACGTTACCAGGTACTGTTGGTCCGCCTGGTAAGGTAAACCATCTTGTAGCTGGTGCAGGTGGAGCAAGTAATGTGTAAGAATCACAAACGGTAACCGGAGCAATCGGTGCTACAACAGGTGTGTTGTAAATCGTTATGCTTAAAGGCTCATATTCAAAACAGTTCGGAGCAGTTGCAGTTTCTGCGTAGGCATAAATTGTTGTAGAAGCATTTATTGTAGTGCCAACAGTTATCTCTGTTCCCGTTCCCGTATTATCGGTGAACCACTTTGTTGCTGGTGCAGGTGGAGCTGGCACCGTGAAGGTATCACACGCATAAACTGGAGTTTGAGTTGGAATGTTTGGTGTTTGGTTTATTGTGATGACAAAAGGCTCTTCGTCAAAGCAAATTTGTGTTGCCAGCGTTCCAGATTCCGCGTAACCATACAAAGTTGTTGTTGTAGTCACATCGAATCCAGGTAATCTTTCGACATTACCTGAAACGGTTGGTCCTCCAGGTAAGGTAAACCATTTAGTTGCAGGTGCTGGTGGAGCTGTTAAAATGTAAGAGTCACAGCGGGTAATTGGAAGAATCGGAGCTACCGTTGGTGTCTGATAGATCGTAACTGTAAAGGCGTCTTCATCCGAACATGCAATACGGTTATTATTTTCAGCATATACGTAATAGGTATTGGTACCTACCGGTGGAGCGAAGCCAGCAGCTAATAACGTACCCGTTCCGTTAGGTCCATCAGGTGCGGTGTAGTAAGCTCCCGGACCAACGATCGCCGGAAGGACATAATTATCCGTGTCGCATTTAAATACGTCTTCAATTTCCGTTACAGTAGTGTTTGTAACAAATACATCGATGCTATATTCTTGGAAACAAGTGTTTCCAGGATCTGAACTTCCAGAGTATACATAAATTGTATTATCAGTAAATATTTGCGTTCCCTGTGGTAAAACCGGATTCGAAGCCGAAGGCCCACCTGGGTTGTCATAATATTCACCGAATGCTAAATCGTCAAGTACAAACGGTTGGTTACATCTGATTACCTCTTGCGGTCTTGCTGAAATTTGTGGTGATTGATTAACAGTTACTGTAAATTCTTCTTGTACAAAACAGCTAGCTGTTGCTCCCTGTTTGTAGTAGTATAGAGTCGTAACCCCTATGGTTGTAATTGGAAAGCCTACCGGTCTCACAACGCCACCACCATTTGGTTCTGTGCGGTATTGTCCTCCCAGTCCTAATTCTGGTAAGGTATAAAAGTCGCAAACCGGTCCTACGTCTGGTATCGTAGGTAAGGCAGCTACGTTAACTGTGACGTCGAAACTTAAATTGTCTAAGCAAGTTTGTCCAGGAACATAGATAAATACAGTAGTTAAAGGAGCACTAAGTACAGTTCCTGGAGAAATTACTGTACCGCCACCTGCAGCAGCCGTTCGGTATTCGCCAAAAGGAGGTGCTGGTAATGTATAACTGGTACAAGAGTTTACATCGGCTGGTGGCGTTATGCTTGTAAAACCGATTGTAACAGTAAATGATTTTTCAGATGTACAATTAACAGGAGACGTATTTGATTCTTTATATACATATAAAGTCCTAACTCCGACAGCACTGATAACCGTTCCCGCGTTAACTACTCCGCCTGTTTTGTTAGGTCCGTTATAGTAAGTCCCACCATTGCCAGCAGCCGGTAAAGTATAACTTGTACAAGCAAATTGATTTGTGTAGTCTGGTAGTGGGGTAAACGGTATTACATT
>CALRVY020000124.1:0-8736 GCA_943371725.1 Pseudanabaena sp. UWO311
AAATACGATGAAAGCGGCAACTTCATAGGAGGTGTGCCAATTGACATGTCTGTTATTATTGTTCCTACCGTACAATTCTACCGCAATCCGTATAACGGGCATTACTTTTTTTGTGAGTACCGCGATTTAGAAAATCCAGTGAGCTTTGGTGGCAATGCTATTACCGGCAGCTCTTTTTTAGCTAGCTACGATGCGGCAGGTAATTTTTTATGGGTTCGCGAGTCTGTCTCGAATGAAGTTCAATGCGTGAAATTTTACGGACTTGATTTTGATAGTGAGAACAATATTTATCTTGGGGGTGTTTTTAATAATTTTAGTGGCAACGGCAGTTTTATCGGGTTTACTATTCCACAAACCGAGTTTCAACGAACCTTTGTGATGAAAACCAACCCCACAGCCGAAAATGTTATTTGGGCACACTACAGTAATCGGTTTGGACAAGGTAAAGGTACTTTAAGGATGTTTAACAACGAGTTATATTGGGCAAGTAACGGTGGAGGCACCGTAAATTGGTCTGGGCAATCGTTTCAAGTGGCAACTTCAAATCTTAGCCGTCATTTTGCCGCTAAGTTTAACAAAAATACAGGTGCGTGCACGGGCGGCTTTTGGATTCCCTCCCCTCAGGGTGGCTCCAATTATTTTACAGCTATGGCGCAAGATGCATCAGGCGATATGATACTAGGTGGTGAGTTTAACAGCACCATAGTTGTAAACAATAATGTAGGTATAGCCAGCGTAGGAGGTTTTTCCGATTTTATCATCGCCAAATATGCTAATCAGGCTTGTTCGCCTCTTAGTCTAGACGAGTTGCCTTTTGAGCAGGCACAGTTGTATCCCAATCCGGTAACCGACGAATTAGCCGTTACCGTAAAACAAACGGCATTGTATAAAATAGTAAACAGTAACGCCGCCGTAATTCAAGAAGGTACCGTTTCTGAAGAGGCACCGAAAATTAATGTTTCTAAACTTCCTACAGGAGTGTATCTGCTGCAACTTTCCTATTTTACCGGTGAAAGAGAAACTAAAAAGGTGGTTAAGAAGTAGCTTTAATTTGTTGCGTTTTACAAATTTAGCTGGTTTTACTTCTTACTTGAAAATAATGGGGTTCAGAAGCCCCATTATTTTTAAATGACTAAAAAATTTAAGTCACAGTTAAATTAGTGCCAACTGTTTTTACTTTCCGTAATCATTAAAACCCTAAATTCAGCATAAAACTCAATTTCAAAGCCAAATTATCTTCCAAACGCGGAAGCTGGTTTGGGCCGTAACGATAGAATGCCGACAAGCCAAAACCGCTATATATCTTGTTTAGTTCGACACCAGATTCTAAAAATCCACGATCAAGAGTTTTAAACGGAATGCCTACATGTCGCTCAGGATTTTGCATCGTACCAATGGCACCCCGTGTAACAAGTACAATCAAAGGTTTGATTTTTCCCGTAATTTGAATGGGTTTAAAACCGTGCTTTAAGTGTAAAGCGGCGTACGAACTCGAGAAAAATTCATTAAAATACATGGTTTCAAAACTGTTTTTACCCGCAATGGTAATACGCTGCAATAAACGATCTCTGTTGAGGTTGTTTGGTGCCGTGTTATATAAATGCGTTAAAGGAACCGCTCCAGAAGCCATACCTGCCTCCAACAAAACCACAAAACGCTCGCCACTGATAAACTTTTTTTGGTAATCGACTCGGACATCGAGCTTCTGAAAATCAAAATCGCCACCAAAAACATCTTTTACACTTTTTGTTACCTGAAACGTAAATCTCGGATATCGCTTGTAAATTTCTACCCTGCCGGTTGGTGTTTGCATAAAATCAGAAAACGGATTCCACTGCAAGGAAGCTTGAATAGTGGTTAGCGTAAAATTGTTGTAAAGCCTACCGTTGTAATCGAATAGATAATTAAAAAGCGGCGTTATTTCCACGCGTTGAAATTGCCACACACTTTCCGTTTTAGGCACTATTTTCGTTTCCACGTAAGTGCGAAATCCTTTGAAATTGTAAAAAGTAGAGATGTTAATCGGACGCGGATCATAAAGCTTGAAAACCCGTTTGTCAATGGTAAAGCTCGTACTCGCAATCTCTCGAATATCATCGGTGTAACCAGCGCCAAACCAGCTGTTTGAAAATTTCCCGATGCGTACCGCGCTACCAACACTGAATTTTGAGGTTTGATCTTTGGTTCCGAAGGCATAATAACCGTCGATTTTAAAGACACGCGAAAAACGCTCGTTTGTAACACCTCCCGCGCCAAGTCGAAATCCTTCGTAATTGTTGTAACTCAAAAAATGTCGTAAGTCAAGATCTACGTACGAAATGGGTACATAGCCCGTTAATAATTTTCTCCCAATTCGCAACTTGCTTTCAATGCGTTCGGCGCGAGCTAAACTATCGAGCATGCGGTATGTTTCAGCACTTCGCTCATCGGGATATTTCTCCTTAATAGCGTCCCAAAAAGCTTGTGGTTTAGCTATTGCGGCATCGTTAATTTGTAATGCAATGGCATATTTCCTTACCGAAATGTCGGTGTTGAGTTTTGCAGCCGTGAAATACGTTTTCGATTCCAAATACGTGATGTCGGTAAGTTGCTGCTTTCGAGTTTTGTAAATCGGACTATCGTCGGGATCGAATTGAAACGTTTCTCCTAACACACTAATATCTCGATCGTTAGTTCCTTTTACAACTTTAAACTGATTCTCCTTTAAAATGTAGAGTCCTTGCTGTTTGTTAAACTCGAAATCGTATTTAGTACTTACATTTAACACACCTTGAATGCCAATTACAGCTCCGGCGATCGCGTAATTCTCTAAATCACAGTACAAGATGCCGCGTAATCCGGCTTTATTTTCCTTGACACTTTCAAAGTATAATGCGGCAACTGTACGACCGTCGATTTTGGTTGTATCTATAATTGTAACGAAAAAGTTTTTATGCGCATTCTTGTTTAGTGGCGATGTGTACTTGGTTTGAAGTATTTCGTAATAGTCGTCGTATATAGAAAACGACTGCAATCGGAATGCAATAAGCTCATAAATAGGTGTTTGTAAACCTGACATTCGCGCTGCAGTAATGGTTTCTTTGAAAATCCCTTTGGATAACTGAAATTTAGATACCTTCTCTGCTTCAAACAGATGTTGTTTTTCGAGTAAGAATTTAAATTTTAAACTGCTACTGTCAATTACCATCCGCTTTTTTCCAATCCAACTTCGTTTAAAAATAGTGTCTAATTTGGCGATGATTCGATTTGAATCGGCGGTTACAACAATTTTGTTGTATGCTTCGATTTCAAAGGTTTGCAATTTTTTTAATGGATCATTTGCCGATTTTGCTGCAAGTACCTTTTGAAGTAACTGTGCCGCTTCCGCAGAAGAATTTGTGATAGCAAGTTCGGGGATGAAAATACGCTCCCGATCGAGTGTAATCATTTGGAAAGCGTCGAGTGGCAATTTAACTGTAGTCGTAATGTAGCCACCACAACTAACTTGTAGCGTGGTTGCCGGCTGCTTTAAACTTATTTCGAATGTGCCGTCGACTTTCGTTTTGAAAAGGCTGTCGTTTACCAGCAGTTTTACATGGGCTATTCCGCGATTGTCGAAAGCATCTACAACTTTCCCTTTAAGGAGCTGCTGACTGTATGTCGACATCCAACTTAGAAAAAAGAGCAGTATAACGCTTATTTTGTTGTGCATACGCGGTAAAAAAATGTCCGCGCTGAGGCGGACACTATATGGTTTTGTGAAAGTTTATACTTTCATGATTTCTGCCTCTTTAGCAGCAGTTAGCTCGTCGATTTTTTTAATAAACGTATTAGTTAGCGTTTGTACTTCTTCTTCCGCTTTTTTACAATCGTCTTCAGAAACGCCTTCCTTTTCTAGTTTTTTGATGTCGGTATTTGCGTCTTTACGAACATTTCGTACACTAATCTTCGCTTCTTCAGCTTCCGACTTGGCTTGTTTTGCCAAATCTCTGCGGCGCTCCTCCGTTAAAGGCGGTACGCTAATAATGACTACATCTCCGTTATTCATCGGATTAAAACCTAAATTAGCAACCATAATCGCTTTTTCAATCGTGTGAAGCATGTTTTTTTCAAACGGTTGAATGGTTATGGTTCGTGCATCTGGAATACTAATTTTAGAAACTTGATTCAGAGCGGTTTGCGATCCGTAATAGTCAACAAAAACGCTTCCAAGCATCGCAGGCGAAGCTTTTCCGGCGCGAATGTTTAAAAACTCTTTTTCCAAATGAGCGATAGCTGCTTGCATCGACTCTTCGGCACTGTCTAAAATAAAATCAATTTCTTCGTTCATAACAATAGCTTCTTATTAAACGGTAACTACAGTTCCTATAGTATCTCCGTTGCAAATTTTCAATAAATTTCCTGAAGTATTCATATCAAAAACAACAATCGGAAGTTTGTTTTCTTGGCTTAATGTAAAGGCTGTACTATCCATCACGTTCAATCCTTTAGCGATAACTTCTTCAAAACTCAGCGCATCGAATTTAGTAGCAGTTGGATCTTTCTCTGGATCGGCTGTATAAATGCCATCTACGCGAGTGCCTTTTAAAATAACATCAGCGTGAATTTCAACTCCGCGAAGTACCGCTGCTGTGTCGGTTGTGAAATACGGATTTCCCGTTCCTGCACCAAAAATCACAATACGTCCTTTTTCTAAGTGCCTAACAGCGCGTCGTTTAATATAAGGTTCGGCAATAGCTTCAATTTTTAAGGCAGTTTGCAATCGCGTAAGCATTCCTTTGTCTTCTAAAGCGCCTTGAAGTGCCATGCCGTTAATCACGGTTGCTAGCATTCCCATATAATCGCCTTGAACACGATCCATTCCGTTTGAAGCACCTGCAACGCCTCTGAAGATGTTTCCACCACCAATTACGATGGCAATTTCAACTCCTTGATCGTGTATTTGTTTTATTTCATCGGCATACTTTGCCAAAACTCCGGGATCAATTCCGTAAGCGCGCGATCCCATTAGCGCTTCGCCACTTAGTTTTAGCAAAATCCTTTTGTATTTCATAGCGTAAAATTTGCGTTGTGCAAATATAGCGGAATTCCGTAATCAGCGAAGTTTGTTATCGCTCAAATCCGGGTTGTATAAACTTATTGAAGTAAGCGTCGCGAGCTGCCTGATAACCAATGTCAAAGATCTGTCGCATGCGTTTTTGCTTGGTTTCAAACGTCGAATAAGTCGTTAAATCTTCTGGCATGATTACCCAATCGCAGATATTGAATTTCTGATGGTTCGAGTTCGCCGTAAGTAAATCAAAAGCACGGGCCGTAACGTGTTTAATCGTTCGCAAGTCTTTTGCTTCAATGGCTTGCAACGGACTCACATACATGCCTATTAAATAGTCGCAGCGACCTTGCATAATATCCGCCGGAAAGTGATTCAAGATTCCGCCATCGCTGTAAATTTTTCCATCGATTTGATGCGGTGAGATAATTCCCGGAAAAGCTGCCGAAGCAACAACTGCGTCTTTAATACGCGTTCGAGGTGAAAACACGGTTAGTTTTCCGCGAATCATATCGGTAGCTGTAATGTGAATCGGAATTTTTAAATCGCCAACTCTTGCTTCGCCAAAAATAGCGTCCAAGTATCCAACAAAAGCATCCGAATCCATTAAACCCGCTTTGCGAAAGGTGAAATGCCGCCAGTAAAAGAAATCAACGGATTGAAAAAAAGTTAATATCTCTTCTGGTGTCTTGCCCCAAACATATAAAGTAGCTACAATACTTCCAGCACTGCTGCAAGCCATTTCGGAAGGAAAAATATTCACCTCTTCCAAAAACTTTAAAGCTCCTGCATGAGCCAAGCCTTTACTTCCTCCGCCCGAAAAAACGTACCCAATTGTATTCGAAAATGCAGCTAATGGAGTCATAACACAAGGAATTAAACGAATTTAGCCTAAATTTTTAAAGCAATCTTTATTTCTGCGAAAAAAAGAGTAAATTTCAAAATATTGCAAATCAATTGGTTGTAGATTAATTTTAAATAAAATCAACTTTTTTTGACAAGCGATACAACCCTTTTTGATTGAAAATCGTCTTTAAAGTATAAGCAAGAACGAACGTGAAAGTAATCAAATTACAGAACGAACTGGAGCAAATCATTGAATTGGCTCGCAACCGCAACCGACACGCACAGCAAGAGATTTACGCGCGCTTTGCACCAAAAATGTTGGGCGTTTGTCGGCAATACATCAAAGACGTGCACCAAGCAGAAGATGTAATGATTTGCGCCTTTATGAAAGTCTTTGAAAATCTGCCACAGTATTCGGGTGCCGGAAATTTTGAAGGTTGGATTCGACGAATTACGGTTAACGAATCCATTTCTTACCTACGCGTTCAAAAGAAAGCTGTTTTTATTGAAGAACTTAACAACGAGAGCAATTGGTCGGAAGAACAACAGCATCAATTTTCAGTGGATGAAATTCAGGAACTGATCGATGCGCTGCCCGACGGCTACCGAATGGTGTTTAATTTATATGTCATTGAAGGCTATAAGCATCACGAAATTGCCAAAATGCTCGACATTAACGAAGGAACTTCAAAATCACAACTCTCCAATGCAAGAAGAATTCTTCAAGAACAAATTATTAAGTTAAAATTGAGTAACCATGAAACCGCATAATTTCGAAAATCAAGTCAAAGAAGCACTCGGAGAGCGACAAATAGAGCCGCGCCCAGAGTCTTGGGATCGCCTCAACGCGATGCTTACCGCCAACGAAGCCAAACCGGTTCGAAAATTTTTCCCGTATTGGAATATCGCCGCCGCTGTTGCTGTGTTTATCGGGTTGTTTAGTTTTTACCTGTTCCAATCGGAACCTGTGGTCGACGTTGCTTTGCCTAAAAACGAAGTGGTTTCTACCGAGTCGAGTGTGCCGAAATCAGTTGCTAAGCAAACAGTAGAAACAACCGAAGTACTCGTAAATAAAGAAAATCAAAGCAGGAGTTTCAATCATCAATCAAATCAAATCAATCAATCCAAATCAAGTAACAACACACAACTTGGAATTCAAACTTCTAATGCAGTGGCTTCTTTGTCTGTCGATACTGTTAGTACAACAAAAACGTCAGAAAAATGGGCGGTCGCTCCTGTTTCCGATCAAGCATTAGTGGCTTCGCTTTCCGATAAGTTAAACAAACGGCCGCGCTTCAAAACCAATCCGAATGCGCTACTCGAAGCGTCAAATCAAAAAGCAGAACGCGAGTATCAAAATCAAATGGTGGCAACTGTTGTTAAAAGATTCAACGAAGTAAAAGGCGTTGTTCAAAATCGAAATACTGTTAAATAATCATCAAATCAAAATTCAAAATCATGAAAACCATTGCACTTTATCTGGCTATGTTAGCAACGGCATTGTTCAGCAAAACGTACGCTCAATCCGATTTCGCTACTAAAATCAACAATCTTTCTGTGAAAACTGAAAAGGTAATTAGTGAGGAAAAAGCAACGCTAACCAACTTAATCGAAGCCGTAAACAATCAGCTGTCGTTCGGAACAATAACTGCAGCAGAAGCCGATGCACGCAAGAAACAATTGGCAGAAGAAAGCGCCAACCGCATTGATGCCAAACTAGCCGAAATTGACGCCGAACGCAACGCACTTATTCAAGCCAAAATTGAAGGAAAAGCAGAAACTAAAAACGGCGAAGACGACAAAACACGTACATTTTCGTTTGTATATAAAAGCAAAGATTCCATCAAAGAACTCAAAGGCGAACTCCGAACCACAACGCAATTTGTATTTGCAATCGGTTTAAATAATCTGGTTACCAATGGCTCGGTGGCTAATTCCGATTACCGAGTGTATAAGTCGCGTTTCTACGAATGGGGATTCACCTACAACACACGCATCGTTCCAAACTCGCAATTGTATCATATTAAATACGGGTTGTCTTTGCAGTACAACGATTTGCGTCCCACCGATAACCGCGTATTGGTTGATAATGGTCGTACAACCGATTTAGAGGTTAGTGCTGCGCATCAGGATTCGCGTTTTAGAAATGTTAATTTGGTATTTCCGGTTCACTTTGAATTAGATTTTTCGCCAACAAAAGAGAAAAATGGAGCTAAAATTTTCCGATCGCACGAGTCGTTCCGAATAGGTTTAGGAGGTTATACCGGTTTTAGTGTTAAATCAAAGCAGGTACAGCGTTTTGAATCAGCCGGTTACGATACGCGTGCCACTACAAAAGGCGATTGGAATACAAACGATTTCATCTACGGACTGAGCGCTTATGCAGGTTACGGGCAAATTTCGTTGTATGCAAAGTACGATATAAATCCGCTTTTCCGCCACAACACCGTAGAGCAACGCAATGCTTCTATAGGCATTCGCTTCGATTTCAATTAAATTCTTGGGTTAGTTAGTTTTTAAAAAGCACTTGTTTATACAGGTGCTTTTTTCTTTTTGGGCGGCATTTCCGGCTGTTCGCTGCAAGCTTTTTCAAATCGGGCACAAAAGTAAACGTTGGTCGCGGCTTCTTAGGTCGCCACACCCAACGCACTTTTGTTTGCCCCATTTATCAAAAGGCTTTCCGCTGACATCCGGGCCGCAAAATCGTTACTCAAAATGGTATGCAAAAAACAACTAACTTTATCCATATCAGATGATTTAAATAATTTCACACAGTGGAAACAAGTAACACTTTCAAACGAAATACCATGCCAATAATCAATTTAATAAAGAATTGCTTTTATACAGTACTTTTTGCACTG
>CALRVY020000125.1:0-8735 GCA_943371725.1 Pseudanabaena sp. UWO311
CGATTTATCACTTAATGCTAATGATTTATAATAGTCATCTTGGGTTTTGCTGATTAATGTTTCGAATGGTAAAAACTCAAAAACGGGATATTCAGCCATTAGAATTAGAGTTTGCCATAATCTTCCCATTCTTCCGTTCCCATCAAGGAAAGGATGAAAGAACTCCATTTCGTAATGGAATACACAACTTTTTATTAATGTTAATTCATCAGGATCTTTCAGGTATTCAAACAAATCTTTCATTAAATGCGGAACATTCTCATAAGGCGGAGCAATGTGTTCAACATTTGTTCCTTTAACTATTCCAACACCTTGTTTTCTATATTTTCCTGCACTTTCAATTAATCCGTTCATTAACTGAAGATGCGCGTTTAAAAAACTCTTATCAGATGAAAATTTATATTCTTCCAGTTTTTCATAAACCTTAATGGCATTTAAAACTTCCAACACATCTTTTTCAGGACCAATTACTCTTTTGTTTTCAATTAAAGCAGTGATTTGTTCTTCAGTTAATGTATTACCTTCGATTTGTAGCGAAGAATGAATTGTTTTGATTCTATTCTGTTTGCGAAGTTGCGGAGATTGTTTGCTTAGATAATTAGCGTTTACTTCTCCAATTTTCTCTGAAATTGAGCTTATGAGTTTTAGAATTTTCGGAGTAATCTCGTAAGGCGGCTTCATTGATGCTATCATTTGATATTATCAAAGATAGGTTTTTCCCGTATACGTCTAAAATTATTGTTGCTAACGTTCCTGATATTGGTGCAGTTGGGAATTTTGGAAAACTAGATGGTCAGCCAGCACGAATTTACAATAGAAGCCGAAACTTTCAATGAATAATGTTAGCCCTCATTGCGCCAAACCCGTGTACCTGTTGCACAACGTAAAAATACACTTAAATCCTTTTAACCGATAGCTATCGGTTTTGCAGTGATTTTCGCATTTTTAGTCATGCAAGGAAAAAAGAATTTTCAGACGCAGTTGTTTACCTCGGTGAACGTAAACGGCCTTTTTTAAACTGATGGCGAGTTTAACTTATAATCTAAAGAAATACCTCAAATTCAACACCCGCAAACCCGTATCGCGAGCCGAAGTTGTTGCTACGATAAAAGGAAAAGTACAAACAAGTCTAAAAACTACTTTTTATCGCTTACAAAGAGCTTTTCTAACCCCTGAAAAATTTGCCAATTACAACTTGAACTAAAAAATAAGCCTCTCTATAATCGCTTCTAAAGAGGTCTTTTTCTGTTCAGATTTATGTTTTTTACTTTTTAAAAGAGGTTGTGCAACAGCTACCCGTGTTATAGGGCGTTTTTTTATTCTACAGTCCATATTATTGTCACTACGTCTCTAAATATTAGATCGTCAGGCGTAAAGTTGAATGTTTGAAAGTCGTCACTTGCCGCCATAGCTGCTGCATACTTATGTCTTTTTTCAACCAATTCCATTCCACTATCTCGTCCCCAGCCACCGTATGTTATGTCCTTTATTTTTAAAAGTTTAAGTCCAGCAGATTTTGCAATTCCATTAGCTTTTTCATTACCATCTTTAACTGCAAAGTCAATAATTTGTGTTTGAACTTTTTGTTTCAGTAGTTCGGAAAGTTCAAAGTCAAAACTAAAGTCTATTGGTTTTTCACTCTTGGAAAATTCAGAGACTATTTTTTGAAGAATTTTTTGGTCATAAGCAAACTCAAGTCTGATATTTTGAGAAGCAACGTATCCGCTGTCAACATATTCATTGTCTATATACACTCTGTTTTTTGACACTGCAAAGCTTGTTGTTTTAATGTCTTTTTCATTGAATCCAAGCTTCTTTAATAAGTCATTGTAATAATTTGATTTGTCCCCGAGTGCCTTAATTGCATCTCCCATTTTAGGTTTAATTTCGGAAACAGAAATACTTAAAACACCTAAGTCAGGTTTAACGGTTACTCTTGCAACTCCTGTGACTGTAACTGTCGGTTTTTCTTTGTCCTGTCCGAAAGTTGTCAGTGATAAAAACAGAAGGATTATTGTCGTTATTTTTTTCATATTGTTTTTTCTTTTGTATTTGTCGTCTTTTAAAATGCCCTAGAACTCAACAATTGGCAAAATCCCCTCCCTTATCTCAATTTTCAAAAACAAGCTTAAATTATTTAATAACAGCACCTTACGTCAAAAAATTTATGTGCCTTTTTAATTTGTTAAATTGGACACTTGTTTCGCCTTTTGTCCTAAACGAATATACACTTTTTCCACCAAACGTTAGTAACGTATTTCCTAGCCCGGATGGCAGCGGCAGCCCGTAAGAAAAATACGGTATTGTGAACCCGCAGCTGTAGGCGACCAGAGAAGCCCAATAGCTGCGGCGTGAACAAACCGTATTTTTTGCGGACTAGAGCGAACAGCCGGAATAGCTGCTTAAACCAAATAAAAACAAGCTTTCGCCAATATTCATGACTTATTTGGTTCGCTTGAAGTATGATTACAGCAGTTATAGGCCCTATTTTCTCCAGTCTATTTCAGTATTTAAGGAGGCTCCATGTTTTTCCGACCAAATCATTATTACGACTATCTTGGCTCCTTTGTGTTCCCAACTCATTTTTCTTTGAGTTACTTCGACCGGTATTCCTGCAACGGGTTCATCCATCACTTTTACTAGCTTTCCTTGTTCTCCCATGGGTAAATCCAATTCCGTCGAAATGGCTTTAACCGTTTTGTCGAACTGTTTGCTGTATTCTTTTAGTGTACTGTTTTTCGGACAATTCCACGAATACGTTATTTTACGTGCAAAATTATCACTTGGTAAAAAGTAATAGGTTACGTTAACTTTACCAAAATGCTTATTTTCCGGTCGACAGTATCGGTTTAGCTTTCCATAACGTATCGTAGAATCTTTTTTTGACTCTACATGTTCAAATTTTGATTCAAAAACTGTGGCATTAAAGCTGTTTTCAATTGCAGCAATATTTTGAACGCTAACTTGCTCAAACGCGATAAAACCTTTTTGAGCATAGGTATGCAAACTAAAAAGAAAAACTATTAAAATCGCGAGGTGATTTTTTTGGTACATAAGTGGTTGGATTTAACGTTTTTTGAATTACTACTTATCCGAAAGTTAGGTGTAAATGTAATTATTATTTTTTGGGCAGCTTTTCCGGCTTTCGGCTGTATCTTTTTGTTCTGCTTCGCGCCACAAAAAGGATGCCGCCTCTATCCGGGCTGCGAAAATCGTTACCAGCAATTAGCGGGATGTCGATATTGTACGTTTCGTTTTGCCCGCCCAAACCCACATATCGTCGCAGCCTGAGCTTGTCGCAGGCTGAGCGCAAAGACTTTTTAGTATTAAGATTTTAGTATTAAGACTTCGATGATCTCACCACTTTACGGATCGTTTTTTGGGAAGCTAGTTTCGATAGCTATCGGAATAGACGCGATGAGTTCACCACTTAACGTATCGTTTTCCCTGACCTAACCCACGTGTCGTGGGTGCCTGAGCCTGTCGAAGGCCGGTTTTTTTTAGAAGTTAGTCCCGATAGCTATCGGGATCGTTACGCTCGCCACTACAAGTATCGTTTTCCCTAACCTAACCCACGTGTCGTTGGTGCCTGAGCCTGTCGAAGGCCAATTTCACTTTTTTCACTTTTTTCTATTTCTTAAATCTTTCAATCTTTCAATCTTTCAATCTTTCAATCTTTCAATCTTTCAATCTTTCAATCTCAAAATCTTTCAATCTCGAAATCTAAAAAGAAAACACCCCCAATTGGAGGCGCTTTGTATTAATTTGCTGGCTTTTCAGAAAGCTGTCGCACTTGCTTGAGTTTTTCTTTCAAAACGCCCAATTCTTCTTTATGGCGTTCAATGCTCTTGCGTACTTCGGTTACCATACTGTTCTCTTTTTTAGCATTCTTTGCTGTCGAAAAGAACAAAATATTGTTCTCTAACTGATTGATTTCCGCCTGAACTTCTTCGATTTTACGCTGCAAGAAGATACGTTCTTGATCGATTCTACGCGAGTCGTTACTTTCGGTAAGCTGACCCATACGGTTGTTGAAACGCATCATTTCGGAGTCTTTTTTACTCAAACTCAACTGCTCAAACAATCCGTCGAGCACTTTATTGAATTTGCCGTCGATGTAGCGTTTATTCGGTCCGACTTTCCCCAAGGTTTTCCATTCTTCGATTTTGGCTTTAATATTATCCAAATCGGTTTTGTGAATACCGGTCATTTCAAAAGTCTTGATGTCTTCCAAAAACGCTTTTTTGCGCTCATAAGCTTCGGTTTCTTCCTGATTTACTTCCGAACGCGCAGCTTTCAAACGCTCAAAATAATGGTTACAAGCCGCTCTGAACTCTTTCCAAATCTGGTCGGAAAATTTCTTCGGAACGTGTCCGATTGTTTTCCATTCTTCTTGAATTTGCTTTAAGATTTCGGTTGTTTCTCTAAAGTTGTCGCTGTCTTTCAATTCGTTGGCTTTGTCAACTAAAGCGCGTTTGCGATCCATGTTGGTTTGCTGCTCGCGTTTAATCGACTTGTAAAACGTATTTTTTCCAACGTTAAACTGACGCGTCATTTCCTTAAACTTAGCCCATACTTGCTCGCTAAGTTCACTCGGAACTTTACCTATTTTAAAGAATTCTTCGCGTAAAGCTTCCACATTTTTCACCTGCTCTTGCCACGCGTTGTGGTTTGTTGCCGGTTGACCAATGATTTCTTCAATTTGTTGAATAATTGCCTCTTTCAAACGCAAGTTATTCTGTTCACGTTCGCGAATTTGTTCTTGTAATTGTTCGCGCTTGTTGTGAATTTGCCTCGATAATTCACTGAATTCGTTCCAGATACGCTCGCGATGATCTTTAGAAACCGGTCCGATATCTTCTTTCCAAATACGGTGTAAATCTTGCAATTCGCGCAAAGCGGCATTAATATCCGTTTCGTCGACCAAAACTTTCACCCGATTGATGATACTTTGCTTTAGTTCTAAATTGTGTTTGAAATCGAAATCACGTGCCTCACGATCGAGGTGTAAAATATCGTAAAACTTCTCTAAATGAAAGTGATAGCTGTTCCAAACATGGTTGTATTTATCGCGCGGAATAGGTCCGGCATTTTTCCAACGATCGCGCAAATCATTGAAGTGCTTCAAAACGTCTTTGATGTCTTCTTGCGGATTGTGCAAGTTTTTCAATTCTTCAACAATCGCCAAACGCAAAGCTAAATTTGCTTTTAGAATGTTTTCTTGACGTTTGAAATGCTGGTTTCTTAAATCGCGAAACGCATTAAACAGTTCGTCGAATTTGGCTTTCGCCGGATGATGGTATTGAAATTCTTGACCTTCGTTTTCAGGATCGTCGTGAAAATGTTGTTTCTTTTCGTCTAGTAAATGGTTGTATTTGGTCAGAAAAGCCGACTTTATCAACTCAACGTGCTCTTTTATGGCAACAATTTGCTCGCTTTTCACCAAACGCTCCAAATGCTGGTTTAGACGATCTAAATCAAGCGTTTCGTAATCAATAGCAGGCAATTCGATGCTGGTTTCACGCTCGTGCTCTTCAGCAGCAATGGCGTTTTGTTCCTCGATATGAGAAATAGCTTCGTCTGAATCAGAAGATTGAGCCGATTCAGTACTCGCATTTTCCTCGGTCACCGTTTCTACAATCGGTGCTTCCTCTGTTAATGCTTCTTCGCTAATTTCAATAGTTTCAACGGCCGTTTCTGCAATAGCGTCAACTTCTTCAACAGCAACGATTGTTTCCGTTTCTAGTTCAGGTGTTATTTCTGCCACTTCTTGTTGCAAAGTAACAGGTTCTTCAGTTGTATCTGCTTCGATTTCAGCAACTTCTTCAGCTGTTGTTTCGGCTTCTAGCTGAGCTGCTTCAGCAGTCTCAATTTCAGATGTTTGCAGCGTTTCTTCAGTGTTTGTTTCTACTGATGGATTTCCTTCTGTCGTGTTTTCAGCTGCTGACAGGTTATCGTGTTTTTCTTCTAACATTTTAAGAATGTTTACAGTTTTTACTACGGGCGAAAGGTAGTAAAGGCAGCAGTAAAAACAAAGAAATTACGTGATTTAACGCGTTTCTATCGATTTTTTACTGGAATTCCTACAGCAGCGAAGATTGCGCGAGTAGGGTAGTCCAAATTTGCCATGCTTTTTCGGCTTGAAGCTCGAGCATTTCGAGGCCGTTTTTGATTTTCGCGCCTTTTTCTTCGGCTTTTGAAAGGAAAAGTGATTTTTCAGGATTGTAAACCAAATCGTACACAAAATGATTTTCGTTTAGAAATTCCACCGGGAAATCGGGCATTTCGGAAACATTTGGAGACGTTCCCAAAGGTGTGCAATTGATAATGAGTTGCGTATTTTCAACGATTTCATGCGTGATTTCGTGATACAATAAATCGTAATGTGGGTCGCGACTTACAAAAGCGCTGTTGATTTCCAAATTGTCGAGCGCAGTTCGTACCGCTTGCGCAGCGCCACCGGTTCCTAAAATGAGTGCATTTTCCACGGAGGTTCCTGTCCAGGTTTTCACGCTTTTCAAAAAGCCAAAAACATCGGTGTTGAAGCCGTGTAATTGTCGGTCGGCGTCGATAAATACCGTGTTTACGGCTTGTGCACTTTTGGCTGTATCCGACAGCGTACTTAAATAAGGTAAGATTTCTTTTTTGTAGGGAAAAGTTACATTGAATCCAATAACTGAATCGTCGGCTCGTAGTTTTTCAATTTCTGAAATGGAATCTAATTCGAAATTTAAATACGTCCAATCGTCGATTTTTAATTGATCGAATTTATTTTGGAAATACGACTGCGAGAACGAGTGTCCGAGTTTCGAACCGATTAGACCAATAATTTTCAATTTAAGATTCTGATTTTGAATATTTAGCAATTAATTTTCGAACGAGTTTGTTGGCGCAAGCTGTTGGGTAATAATCGGTAAACAGCGTTACCATGTTAGCATCTTGTAGTAAAGCTTCTTCAAGTAGTTCTAAACCTACTTGTACTTCGTCAAAACTCAAATACAATCCGGCTAATCTGTAATGAATTTCAGGTGCTTTCGGATAAAATTCTTTTGCTTGCAATAAAGCATCTACGCAGCCTTCAAATTCGCCTAGAAATTGTAATACATCTACCCAGTAAATCCAAGTATCTAATTCGTCATCGCCGTATTCAACTGCTTTTCGGTAGCCCATTTCGGCTTCTTCAAAAAAGTTCAACGCTCTATTTATGGTTGCGTAGCGTTTCCAATAGCGGAAATTTTCATTATCAATTTCCAATGCTTTATTGACAAAATAGAGGGCTTTTCTATAGTTTTTTGCATTGAGGTACAAATCGGTAATGGAAATCCAAGCTTTATCAAGCTGCGGATCTTCGTGAACCGTTCTGTTGTAATATTTTAAGGCTGTGGCTGCATCGCCTTTGCGTTCGTAACATTTCCCAATACGCAAAAGTGCATACGAGGTAGCATCGTCGAGTTCTAGTGTTTTCTTGTAGCCTTCGATAGCTTCGTCGTAACGTTTTAGGCGTTCGAGCGATTTCGCTTTTTCCATAAAAGCACCAACAAATTCTTCGTCGATTAAAGTTGCATAGTCAAAAGCGCGCAAGGCCTCTTCGTAGCGTTTCAGTCCGTATAAAATGCGTCCGAGTTGATGCCAAGCTATTTCACTGTACGGATTTTTGTCGATGTATGAATTCAAAAAGACAACTGCATCTTCGTGCTGATCTAGAAATTCGAAGCAATAAACAATATTGTAAAGCGCACCTTGATCTTCAATATCTTCTTCCAAACAACGAATGAAATTTTCCTTTGCCAATTCCAGATTATCCATAAATAGATATTCCATGCCGAGCAAATTGTACACGTCGGCTAAGTCGTCGGTATATTCTAAAGCGGTTTTAAGCATTTCAACAGCGGTATCGTGTTTGTCGCGTTTACTGTAAATACTTGCCTTTTGAATGTAGATTTCTTCGTTTGTAGGTTCGATTGCGTAGAGTTCGTTCAAGAGTTTTTCGGCTTGATCGAGCTTGTCGTCGTAAATGAGCATTTCTACCTGAACAAATTTTAATCCGGTAGATTTCGGATGTTGTTCAAGTGCCAATTTCAGCGCTTTTTTAGCTAGGCTGAGTTTTCCCATGTCGAGGTAGTGAAGAACAATGTCCTCAAATTCTTCACTGTCGAAAAACAAAACTTTGTTTGTTTTCAGCATCGATTCAAACTTCGATAACGACAGGTTGTAGTCTTCTTCTTCGCTGCTTAATTGCATAACTCTGGAATTTAGAATTCGGCTATTTAAAATTAGAAAGCTCTCTGCCGCCTAACTGCTCGGTTACACTATTCTTGTGAACAATTTAATTAACAAAAGCTATACCAAACAGCTGCACGCGTTTTTCCACTTAAATAAAACGCAAATTGTTGCTAATTATGGCACAACGATTTTTTAAACATGACCTTCTGACAGCAATTCGTTGAGTACTTCGCACAAAATGGAACATCCTGCTTCAATTTCTTCGATACTAATGGTCAACGGAGGCGTAATTCGAACAGCTTTTCCTTCAAAAAGCAACCAAAATAAAATGAGTCCGCGGCGGTAACAGCGCAATACCACTTCATTGGTTACAGCGGCATCGCTTGTCATGGCGGCTAGCATCAAACCACGACCACGAACTTCTTTAATTAACGGATGAACAAGTAATTTCCGGAACAAGGCTTCTTTTTCCAATGCTTTATGCATTAGATCTTCATTTTCGATGATTTCTA
>CALRVY020000126.1:0-8639 GCA_943371725.1 Pseudanabaena sp. UWO311
TGTCGAAGGCGGAAGATTTTTTTGAGAAGCTAGAAAATAGAAGCTAGAAGCTAGACTTCGTGCCGTTCACCCTTTAACGTATCATTTTCCCTCCCGAACCCGCGTATCGTCGGAGCCTGAGTTTATCGAAGGCGGAAGATTTTTTTGAGAAGCTAGAAAATAGAAGCTAGAAGCTAGACTTCGTGCCGTTCACCCTTTAACGTATCATTTTCCCTCCCGAACCCGCGTATCGTCGGAGCCTGAGCTTGTCGAAGGCTGATGGTGATTTTTTGTATTAAGATTTGAGTATTAAGACTTCGTGCCGTTCACCCTTTAACGTATCTTTTTGGGGAAGCTAGTTCCGATAACTATCGGAATAGTCCCGATGGCTATCGGGAGAGAAGCTAGTTCCGATAGCTATCGGAATCGATGATTTCACCACTTAACGTTTCTATTTACCTCCCTAATCCACGTATCGTTGCTGCCTGAGCTTGTCGAAGGCGGAAGATTTTTTTGAGAAGCTAGACTTCGTGCCGTTCACCCTTTAACTATCATTTTCCCGCCCGAACCCGCGAATCGTCGGTGCCTGAGTTTATCGAAGGGCGGTGCGATTTTGTGGTTGCTTGACACGTTCTGTGTTTTCCTCAACGGTACCCTATTGCGCAAAATTCTGTGAGGTTCAGTGTTTTCTGTGCGCTTAAAAAACCGGTATGTGAGCTCGTCGAAACATTGTGTCCCATTGTGAAAAACTTTGTGGAACATTGTGCTCACTCGGAACCTGAGCGTGCCGAAGGTTTAACCGCAAAGGACGCAAAGATTTACGCAATGTTCGCAAAGCGGTTTTTTTGAGAAGCTAGTTCGGATAGCTATCGGAATCGCGACGTTCACCACTTTACATGTCATCTTTGCCCACCCGAAACCACGTATCGTTGCTGCCTGAGCTTGTCGAAGGCTGATGCTATTTTTTAGTGGCTTGACGCGTTCTGTGTTTTCCTCAACGGTACCCTATTGCGCAAAATTCGGTGAGGTTCAGTGTTTTCTGTGCGCTTAAAAAACCGGTATGTGAGCTCGTCGAAACATTGTGTCCCATTGTGAAAAACTTTGTGGAACATTGTGCTCCCTCGGAACCTGAGCGTGCCGAAGGTTTAACCGCAAAGTTCATAAAGAAAGAGTTTTTTCCTTTTTTTACTTCTTTAAGTCTTTTAATCTCGAAATCTCGACTACATATCACTTTTACTTTCGGCCGACCACATAGGCACAGAGATTACATAGGAAAGCTAAGCATGTGACTCCCGAATTTGCGCTAAAGCCACTCCTAAACGGAAAAGATTTGATACTAGGAAACCCTAGTTTATCATTTCAATCTCGAAATCTTTAAATCTTTAAATCTCGAAATCCTAAACCACAAACCCGTCCGGTAAAATCGCACCTTTCTTAACAACGATGATGCCTTCTTTTACGGCAAAAAGGGGCGTATTCTGATTCGGTAAATGCGGGCCGCCGTTCAGAACAACGCCATTTCCGATACGACAGTTTTTATCGATGATCGTATTATTCAAAACACAATTTGTTCCGATACCGATATTCATTATTTGGTTTTCGACGTTTTGTCGGATTTCTTCCAAATTTTGATAATAATCGTTACCCATTAGGTACGAATTAGAAATCGAAGTACCATAACCAATTCGACTCCGTATTCCGACCACCGAATGCTTGATTGTAGCGCCATTAATGATACAACCTTCAGCCACCACAGACCGATCGATAGTGGTTGCACCCGTAATTTTCGAAGGCGGAAGTACACGAGCACGAGTGTAAATTTTCTGTGAATTATCGAATAAATTAAACTGCGGGATATCGTCTGTCAATCCCAAATTAGCTTCGAAAAACGATTCGATGTTTCCAATATCGGTCCAGTAACCTTCGTACTGATAACTCATTACTTTGTGTTTACCGATGGATTGCGGAATGATTTCCTTACCAAAATCTTTCGTGTTCGGATTCGACATTAAATCGATAAGCAGCTGTCTGTTAAAGATATAAATACCCATCGACGCCAAGTAATGTTTGCCCGCAGCAGCCGATTCAGCACTAACATCCGACGTCCATTCAGGTAATAACGACGCGTCTGGTTTTTCAATAAACGAGGTAATCCAGCTTTGAGCATCGGTTTTTAGAATTCCAAATTCAGGTGCTTCTTTGGCTGTAACAGGTAAGGTAGCAATGGAAATATCCGCGCCACTTTCGTGATGTGCTTTAATCATTTGGTTGAAATCCATTTGATAGAGCTGATCGCCCGAAAGAATCAGAGCATAATCGAATTGGTGATTTAAAAAGTGGTTCATGCACTGGCGTACCGCATCGGCAGTTCCTTGAAACCAGGTCGGATTGTCGGGCGTTTGTTCTGCGGCCAAAATATCCACAAAAGCAGTACTAAAATGGCTGAAATGATAGGTGTTTTTGATGTGCTGATTTAACGATGCTGAATTAAACTGCGTTAATACAAACATGCGTTTGATATCTGAATTGATGCAGTTGGAAATCGGAATATCAACCAAACGGTATTTTCCAGCAATCGGAACAGCGGGCTTCGAACGTGTTTCGGTTAAAGGATATAAACGAGAACCTTGTCCGCCACCTAAAATTATAGCTAAAGTACTTGTATTCATGGAAATGTATTTTGTTTTGAGGTTTGTAAAGATTAAGCTTGTTCCGGTTTAAATTCTGATTGTACGGAACGATAGAAATCGAAAGTTTGTTTTGCGATAGCGCGCCAACTAAAGTGATCGATGACGCGCTGTCGACCCGCTTTTCCCATCGCAATTGCTTTGGATTCGTCGCGCAGCAGCTCATTCACCTTTTCTGCGAAAGCACGTTGAAAAGCCTCCGAATCCTTGGGATAGAAATCCGACTTCGAAACCGGCTCCAACGGAATTAAAAAGCCCGTTTCTCCTTCGGTCAAGATTTCGGGAATTCCTCCAACCGCGCTTGCTACTACAGGAGTTTCACATGAAAGTGCTTCCAAATTAATGATACCAAACGGCTCGTACAACGACGGACACGCGAAAACACGCGCCTTGCTGTACAATACGCGAACTTGCTCGCGCGGCAGCATTTCTGAAATAAGAATAACACCGGAACGTGCCTGCTGCAAATCGGCAATAAGCTGCTCGGTTTCTTGAGCAATTTCTGGCGTATCGGGTGCGCCGGCACAAAGAACTATTTGGCAATTTGCATCAAAATGATGTGCTGCGGCAATAAGTTGAGAAATACCTTTCTGACGAGTAATGCGCCCTACAAAAAGTACAAACGGAATTTCGGGATTGATACCATAGCGCTCAAGCAACAAATCGTCGGCGGTAGGTGCATAAAAATCCGGGTCAATACCGTTGTGAATGACCGTGACTTTATCGGGATTTACCTGATACGAATCAACAACATCGCGTTTCATTTGCTGGCTTACGGCAATAATTCCGTCGGCTGTTTGGTACGCATGTTGCTCAATCCAACGCGAGAGGAAATAGCCGTTTCCGAGCTGCTCAACTTTCCAAGGGCGTTGCGATTCCAAACTGTGAGTTGTAAGAATCAACGGCACTTGTAATAACTGTCTGGAAAAAACGCCGGCTAAATGGGTGTACCAAGTATGACAGTGTATGACGTCTGCCGTTGGTGTAGCGGCGGAGATATCAATGTTTCGAATCAAATGTTGAAACAACTTCGCTTGAAAAGCAGCCGATTGCAGTATTTCGTTATTGGCTTTGATGCCCAGTACATGCAGTCGTTCACTACTTTCGTTCTGATCGCCAAAACAGCGAACTTCTACTTCTGCGTGAGCTAATAACTCTTGACAGAGAAAATCGACGTGTACACCAGCGCCACCGTAAATGTGTGGTGGAAATTCATTCGTAAAAAGCGCTACTTTCATGCAAAAAGTTGAGTTAATTTCGATTCCCTAAAATTGCAAATAAATTTAGATATTACAGGTAGTTTAACCTATATATTAACTCAACATTCAAAAATAAACACGATTTTTAGCGAATTCGACAATCAATTGAATTTATGTTACGAAAATTCCATAATTACGACTAATAACGAAATGCACTAAATGAAAAATAGCCCACCGATTCTGTTTCTTTTGCTACTATCGTACCTCAACATTAACGCACAAAGCTGGAAACAACTCAACACCGAACCTTATGCAGGCAAACAAGACGACATTTGCTTCATCAATGAAAATACCGGCTGGTATGTAAACGGATTCGGAAAAGTTTTTCACACCAATAACGGCGGCGAAACTTGGACCAAACAATGGGAACAAAAAGGCAGCTTTTTTAGAACCGTGGCTTTTATCAACGATCAGTTGGGTTTTGTCGGAACCGTGGGTACCGAGTATTTTCCAAACGTAACCGATACCATTCCGCTTTATCGAACCCGCGACGGCGGTACAACTTGGGAAGCTGTATCATACAAAGGTCCGTATGTGAAAGGATTATGCGCCATCGATGTGGTGAAAGAACAATACATCAACCACGGAAATATCGACTATAAATACCATCTTTTTGCTGTAGGCCGTGTCGGAAGCCCTGCAAACCTGCTTATATCGCACGACGGCGGGGAAACTTGGCAGTCGAAATCGCTGCAAAACGATTGCAAAATGCTGTTTGATATTAAAATGTTAAATAAAAACATGGGATTTGCCTGTGCCGCCAGCAGCGACGATATTTCGCAATCCCATGCTGTAATCCTGAAAACAACCGATGGTGGCAAATCCTGGAAAAAAGTATACCAATCGGCACGACCGTTCGAAACTACCTGGAAAGTTTCTTTTCCGACGCCGCAAGTGGGTTACGTAACGATACAATCGTACAATCCCGATCCAAACGTCAAGCAACAACGTATCGCCAAAACAACCGACGGCGGCGAAACGTGGTCGGAAATCAATCTCATTGAAGATGCCGCTGCACGCGAATTTGGAATTGGATTTATCGATGCCAATCACGGTTTTGTTGGCAGCATGAACAGCGGTTTCGAAACCAAAGACGGTGGAAAAACCTGGACGAAAATCGATCTGGGTCGCGCCTGTAACAAAATTCGCATCTACCGCAACAGCGCCAACAAAGTTTACGGCTACGCTATTGGCGTGAATGTTTTTAAATGGACGGAAGAATAATTGGTCGTCAACCGAATTTTGCTAGCTGAATGCTCCTCTGCGAAAGCATATTAAACTGTGAACAACTGCCTGATAAATATTCTCAATTCTGCTAGTCAGTTTTTTATCTTTGCCGCTTCTAACTCAAATTAGCTTATGAAGCGAAACACACAACAACTCCAAGACCTATGCATTCAGGTTCGACGCGACATCCTGCGCATGGTACACGCGGTAAATTCTGGGCATCCCGGTGGATCACTCGGCTGTACCGAATTTTTCGTAGCTCTGTACCAAAACATCATGGATCGCAAAGAAACATTCGATATGAATGGCGTAGGCGAAGACATTTTTTTCTTATCAAACGGACACATTTCGCCGGTGTTCTACAGCGTTTTAGCGCGTTCGGGCTATTTTCCAGTTTCCGAATTAGCCACGTTCCGACACATTAACTCGCGTTTGCAAGGACATCCAACTACACACGAGAAACTTCCGGGTGTACGAATCGCCTCAGGTTCGTTAGGACAAGGTTTATCGGTAGCCATTGGTGCTGCACAAGCAAAGAAATTAAACGGCGACAGCAAATT
This sequence comes from Pseudanabaena sp. UWO311, assembly GCA_943371725.1. Classification (GTDB taxonomy): domain Bacteria; phylum Bacteroidota; class Bacteroidia; order Flavobacteriales; family Flavobacteriaceae; genus Flavobacterium. Next base: position 5,713 of record CALRVY020000126.1, read on the forward strand.
GGTGTACTCGCTGCACGGCGATGGCGAATTGCAGGAAGGTCAGAATTGGGAAGCAATCATGTATGCTTCGGCTAAACACGTAGACAACTTAATTGCTACGATCGATTTAAACGGAAAGCAAATCGACGGATCGACCGATGAAGTTTTGGCTATGGGAAGCTTGCGCGCTAAGTTCGAAGCCTTCGATTGGACGGTAATCGACATTAAAGAAGGTAACAATCTCGACGCTATTATTTCGGGCATGAACGAAGCCAAATCGCTTACCGGAAAAGGAAAACCCGTTTGTGTGTTATTGCATACCGAAATGGGTCACGGCGTTGATTACATGATGCACACGCACGCATGGCACGGAAAAGCGCCAAACGATGCGCAATTAGAAGCCGCTTTGGCACAAAACACCACTACTCAAGAAACCGATTACTAGCATGAAAAAATATACAAATACGGGAAGTAAAGACACGCGCTCAGGATTTGGCGCCGGTTTAACGGAACTTGGACTTAAAAACCCGAATGTGGTTGCGCTTTGTGCCGACTTAATTGGTTCGTTGAAAATGGACGATTTTAAAAAGAATCATCCCGACCGATTTTTTCAAGTGGGTATTGCTGAAGCGAATATGATTGGAATTGCGGCCGGTTTAACTATTGGCGGTAAAATTCCGTTTACGGGCACTTTTGCAAACTTTTCTACCGGACGCGTGTACGATCAAATTCGTCAGTCGGTGGCCTATTCGGATAAGAATGTGAAAATATGTGCGTCACACGCCGGTTTAACGCTGGGCGAAGACGGCGCTACACACCAAATTTTAGAAGATATTGGTTTGATGAAAATGCTTCCGGGCATGACCGTTATCAATACCTGCGATTACAACCAAACCAAAGCGGCTACTTTGGCCATTGCCGACCACCACGGACCGGTTTATTTGCGTTTCGGGCGCCCAGTGGTTCCGAATTTTATGCCTGCAGATGAGCCGTTTGTGATTGGAAAAGCCGTGCATTTGCAAGAAGGAACCGACGTTACGATTGTAGCTACCGGGCATTTGGTTTGGGAAGCGCTTTTAGCTGCCGAAGCCCTCGAAGCAGAAGGAATTTCGGCTGATGTGTTGAATATCCACACCATCAAGCCGTTAGATGAAGAAGCTATCTTGCAATCGGTTGCAAAAACAGGCTGCATAGTTACTGCCGAAGAGCACAACTTTTTAGGTGGTTTGGGCGAAAGCGTTTCGCGCGTTATGGCACTGCATAATCCACGTCCGCAAGAGTTCGTAGCGGTAAACGACAGCTTTGGCGAAAGCGGTACACCCGAACAATTGATGGAAAAGTACGGTTTAAACGCCGCATCGATTGTGGCAAAAGCCAAAAAAGTTATTGCAAGAAAATAAATTTAAGTTGTTTTATTAGGGCAGCATTTCGCGCCTTGCTCTTCAAGTACGCATAAAAAGTCGCACATCCTTACGTCGTTTTTGGGCTTCCGTTGGTCGCCACAAAAAAGCCAAAGGCTGTTGCGGCTTTTTCTTTGCGCGCTTTCCGTTGCAGTCGCGGCTGCGGGCAATCGTTACCAAAAAACGTTGCCAAAACGATCCGTTTATTAACGACCGTTCCCGCCGAGTCGGTAGTTTTTTTGACGTTTTTTACGTGCACTATTTTGTGTTAACGACATCAGCGAAAATCCTGCTGCGAGCGGCAGTTGCCGAGCATTACCCCAATAGCTATCGGGGGCAGCGAATGGCGTGGCCTGCGCCTGCGAAAAAACTTCATTTACAACGGATTTTAGGCGCAGAAAACACCCAAAAAAGCAAATCACCTCAACAAAACGCGGTTACTGAAGGACGTGAGTTCGACATAAAAAGCCTTGTTAGATCGCTTGAAATGTGTTATTTAGTTCGTGCAAATATAATTCCGAGCCTTATTTTAAGGAGTAACGCATTTACGGACGTACAACGCTTACTCGATCACAGTACTGATTTTGCCCCAAAGTTCGTTATCGAATCCGGATAGGGCAAAGTTTGAGTCGTCGGCGGCGTCTCCCATGCGGATAACGACGAGTTTTCGGGAGGGAACGATGTAGATTTTTTGATCGTTTTTACCCAATGCGCAGTATAAATCGTTTGGACCGTTCGGGATTAAACTTCCGTTGAATTGAAATTGCACTTGCGGCAAACGGTAGCTACTTTCGCCGTTTATCCACCACATATAGCCGTAAGCTTGGTTGATGTTTTGTGCGGTTTGCGTGGCTGTAGTGCAAAACGCCTCAGGCACAATTTGTTGGTCGAACCATTTACCACCGCGACTCATCATTAAACCGAATCGCGCCATGCTTTTTGTTGTGCTTCGGTACACGCTTAAATCAACACCTGAGCTAAACCAAAAGCCGTTCATACCAATTTTATCGCGCAGATTTTCGTTAAAGTAATTCGACCAGGTTTTTTGTGAAACTTCGGCAACTACATCTTGCAATTTCACATAAACGTTATGGTATGCCCAGCGGGTTCCTGCGTCGGCTACGTACTGTAAATTGGCAGGTGATACGCTATCGCCTTGGGAATCGTCGAGTCCGCTGGTCATGGTCAATAAATGCGACACTTTTATGAGTTGTTCTTTATTTGGCGCTGCTGATGTCCAACCCGCTCCTAAATATTCGGAAACTGGCGCATCGATGGCGAGTAAACCTTGATTGGCGGCAATTCCGGTGCAAGCTGTAGTAAGTGTTTTTCCGGCACTTGCCCAGTACCAAAATGCTTGTGCTGTATGCCCGTTAAAGTACTTTTCGACAACGATTCGACCGTCGTACAAAATGATAAAGCTCTTTGCGTTTTTGAGTTCCAGAAAGTCGTATAAATCGGGTAAAGCTGCTGTATTCCAACCCAGCGATTCGGGCGTTACCGTTTCCCAATCAGCGTCGGTTGTTGGATAATACAAGGTATCTGGAA
>CALRVY020000127.1:0-8347 GCA_943371725.1 Pseudanabaena sp. UWO311
TAACTACTGGACTTATATCTTCGTATTTGTTTTTGATTTACTTTCTTAGAAAAAAACGTGCTCAAATTAGCATATCGCCTTATATTAGTAAAAAGGAGTTAGATGGTCAAATCAACTACTTTTTTAAATTCGTAAATAAAACTCGTGCCGAAATTTTTGATGTTCGTGTTGAACCTACTTTTTACAAACAAGTGGGCGGAATTGGCGGTCATAATATTCAAGGAAAGGACATTAAATTAGTACAAGACTTTATATCGTACATTCCCGAAAGGAAATCCACAGACCCGAATAGCTTACATGCTTGGCGCGTTCGAACTACGCAAGATTTGGAAGAAGAATGGCAAGATGAATCCACATATATTCGTCTTACTATAATTGCTAAACACTCCTTATCTGGTTTTAGCAGTATATTCGTTCAAGAATTTCACTCAAAAGCATCGATTACATCGAAGCAATTCGTAACGGGCGATAGTTTGGAGGTGCAATAAAAATTTTGTGAAGATGATTTAAGACTAAAAGAAAATTGTAAATTTGTTTTAAATATGATCTTTTATGAAAAATGATGTTATCGCTGGATAATTCAGAACCCAGCTTCCAAAACCGATACTTTTAAATACGATTAAATAATTTCCAAGCCGTGCTGCTACGCACGGTTTTTTTATTCTTTCGTGTTTAGTTTTCGCAGCTTAATTGCCGTAAGTACTTTTTTGGTGTAGAGCGGGAAATCGGCATTTTGAATCCAGCTAAAGTAACCGGGTTCCGATTCGAGAATGCGGTTAAGTTTGGTGGCAAAATCCATCTTCTCGTATGGCTTTGTTTTTCTGAGGTTAGATTGTTTTCAAAGGGAATCGATTTTAAAAGGTAAACCGCCTCAATATTGATTATTGAGGCGGTTAATTTTGAATTTAATGATTAAAGAAAAAAAATATTAGATAGATTTTTTTTATTTCTTTACGAACTTTGAGTTATAAAGACGATCGTTAGCCTGGGCTACGAGAATATACACACCCGAGGTGATTGAGCTGATGTCGATTTTAACAGCGGGATCTCTCGGTTCAAGCGATTTTACTAAACGACCGTTTAAATCATAAATGCTAATGGTGTCAAAGCGATAATCAGATTCTAGAGTGAGAACGTCGATTGCAGGATTTGGAAACAGATTAATACTCAAACTAGGATTGTTTTCTTCGACACCCAGAATACAAGGCGTTTGTATGGTCGCCAAAAATGATGCAGTTAAGTCCGTTTCAAAACCGGCATCAAGCAAAATAAAACTGCTGTTGCTTGGATTGACATCAAAAACTACAGCACTATTTGCTGGTATAAAAGTACTTCCATTTGTAGAAATAGATTCGTAAGCATTCGTAAATGGGATCGAATAAATTCCCGAAACTGCAACCGACAAATCGCATTGTGCTGTACCAATTATTGAAAGTTGCATGGCAGCAAACATCAAATAAAATTTGATTTTCATAGGGATTAGTTTTTGCGATTAATGGTAGCAGAAGTAAGTTTTTGATTTACTTCCTTAAGAATTTCAATTTCTTTCTTCATTTCAATCAAATAAAGTGTTAACTCTTCAATTTTCGCCATTTGTAAGGCTTGCATTTGAGCTAAATCAATTCCTTCTTTTTCGAGTTCTTCAGCCGATGGAATGTTTGGAAGATGATTGTTTTCCTCAATGAAACGAGCTACTTCATTCAAAGGCGTAAGTTTATAATCGTCTTCGAAAACATAATCAGCCCAGGCAGCGGAAGAAGCGATGGCCACTTTTATTTTTTCGGTCAATATTCCTTCTTGTACATAAAGCTTGTAGCCTGCTGGGGTTGTTACATTTCCCATTACAATTCTACCGTTAGAGTCGATTCGCATTTGTTCTTGATTGTTTGTCCAATCCCAAAAAAGTAGATGTCCAGCACCTTGATTATTTCCATTTCCTGTTGAATGTAATGACCATCTTTTTCCACCTCCCCCGCTTGCATTTAAATCTAAAGTTGCCGCGGTATTTCCAGTTTGATTAACCATTATACCATCGTTTTGCTTTGCTGTTTCTACATACAGCTTTTGATAACTTGAAATGCCACCAGTACTGATACTTACGTTTCCTCCATTATCAAGCGACATACTCTTAATGTTGTTTACTGCGAAGTTTAAGGGATTCGTGTTAGTAGTTCCGATGAAATCGGTTGAAGCTGTTGCATTTCCGTTTAAATTCCATCCTGCATTTGTAAATAGTGAAGCTGCATTGCTTAGTGCTAAATTTCCACTAGCATCTGTAGTAATCACGGTTGTATTTGAAGAAGAATTTGGCAAATTTTCCATGCGTGCAGTTCCTATAGAATGAAAATTAGCTGACGGTGTTTCGGTTCCTATACCAACAAAGCCATTGTGCTTTATTACGAGTTGTGCAGCATTTCCGTTTGTAGAAAATCCCATATCTGAGTTTTGAGAATTTCCGTAGGGATCTTCCAGCTTAAAATAAGCACTTCCGCCGCCTAATTGTCCGGTGGTAAAACCATTGCTTGATATTCCAACGGATAAAACTCCAGCTTGATTTGTGCCATCATTTCGGTCAAGTTTAATATTTGGAGGCAACATTCCGGTATTCGTACCTGTAACTAAATGCAATGCCGCGTTGCTTGGTGTTGTTGTTCCGATTCCTACTTCTAGCGAAGTTGTTGTTGCAGAACCTACTACATTCCAACCATTAGTATTTGTTGGAAACAAAACAGAAGCATTAGTAAGTGCAAAATTACCATTTGCATCGGAGGTTACGATATCTGTATTAGAAGTTGAAGTAGGTAGATTTTCGAATCGAGCTGTTCCCAGTGCATGGAAATTAGCAGTTGGTAACTCGGTTCCTACTCCAACAAAGCCGTTGTGTTTTATTACGAATTGCGCCGCATTGCCGTTTGTAGAAAACCCGATATCTGAATTCGGCGAGTTCCCAAACGGATCTTCTAATTTAAAATACGCACTTCCGCCACCGAGTAAACCACTTGCAAATCCGTTACTTGATAAACCGATGGTCAGTAAACCAGCTTGATTGGTTTGATCATTTCGTTCCAAAATAAATCGCGGCGACAACATTCCTACATTCGAGCCTGTAAATAGATGCAAAGCCGCAATAGGATTTGTTGTTCCGATTCCAACATTTTGGTTGACAGCTGTGGTGTTAGCTGAAATAGCACCGCCGCTTCCGCTAGAAATACTTTGTGCGAAAGCTGTTGTGGCTGAAATCGCTAAACAAATAGCGATCTTCAAATAGTCAATTTTCTTCATAATAGTTTGATTTAATGGTCCCCTACTCTTTGATTGGCTTTTCGGGTTCGGCCATCGAATAATTCGTTTATAAATATTCGAGACAAAACTCCAAATCATCTGAAAATCAATTAATGAGGAAATAGCTAGAAAAGAACTGCCTATATAACTAAAAAAATATCCGTCGAACAACGGACAGCTTTTTAGCGAATTAACTAGAAATAAAAAAGCACGATGTGGTTTTCTTTGTCACACTTAAAATGGTACTTTTATCTACTTGATTATGAAAAACAGTGAGGGAATTACTGTTGTATTGATCGCATTACGACAAGAATGAAATGCAAAACCACTTAAAAACTAACCTAAAACCTAGATATTTATGAATTCGCCAAGAACATTAAAAATTACATTAGCAGCTGTTTTACTTTGCTTTGCAGCATACATTTATCTGCATCCGCCAACTTCCGAAAAAACTCCTTTAACTCTTGAGGAAGATATTGCTATAGCTGAAGATACTACATCTGTGTGTATGGACTTTTCAACTTTTAATCGCACTACCTTGCAAACAGGATTGATAAAAGATATGGTGTCGTTATACACACGCAACCAATTGAATGCCATTCAAACGGGAGCTGGCAATCAAATTCCAGATGATGCGCGCTGCATTATGTTTGATTTAGATACGATAAAGAAGTTTATATATCACATCGAAAAAGGTGTGCAGCAATACGGACAGCCCGGCGAAAAATTAGGTTTGCGCATTTACTATGCGGCTTATCCAAGTAAAGTTTATTGGGGCAAAAGCAACGGATATCCAGACTTAGAAGATTTTTTACGCGATCCGGCGAAAACGGATTATGAGTTTAAACACACTTTGATTGCTATTCCTACAATTTTGAGTGGTACCGAGTTTGTTGATTTTAATCCGTTTGATAGAAAAACATATCGTGGCGGAATACCGCAAAGTCAACCTACAAACTCTGAAAAACCTAGCACAGAACCAGCCGATTTGGTGGAAATAATGGCACTGACAGGAACCGCACAAACACCGGGAACAAAATCAACGACAGAAAGAATTGTTGCTCGAAATCACGGGCATCTTTATCCACCTGGCAACAATATCGGAATCCGATTTTAATAACCTGCCATGACAACGCTTCAAACCATCTCTTATAGTTTAGTTACATTTTCTGAGGCAATTTGTGCCCTAGTTGCGTTATTTCATTTAAAAGAGCTAAAGAATACATATTGGAAATGGTTTGTAGCGTACATCGTTTTGATTGCTGCTCTAGATATTTTTGGAGATTTTGGCTTGGATTACATGCCTAGCTTTAGAAAATATTATTACAGTTTTCTGGTCATACCGCTACAATTCATCTTTTTTTACTGGCTTATCGGAATGAAATCTCTGAAAAGCAGGCACCTTTTTTTAATCAGTTGCGGAATCTATTTCGTTTTTTTTATACTGCATTTTTTTATTCTCGATAAAATTAGGTATGTAAGTTCGATGAGTTACAGTGTGGGCGTATTTTTATTAGCGTTAATGGTTTACTTGGAATTCATCAAACAAATAAAGTCAGACGAGATTTTAGACTTTAAGTCAAACAAAATGTTTTACATCAATATTGCAGTGATGTTATTTTATGTGGGAACATTACCTTTTTTTGCCTTTGATAAAATTTTGTTTGAACAGGCTCGTGAGATCTGGAACAACTACTTTACCTTTTTTTTGCTATCGGTTAACATTATGTATTTACTATTTATCGCTTCTTTTATATGGGGAAAACCGAAATATTAATTCCGATTCTTTTATTTAACTTGTTTTTTATCTTGTTTATAGTTGGAATCATTTTATTTATTAAACAATACAAACAGAAAAGAAAGGAACATTTTACACTACTAAAAAACCAACAAGAAGCACATGCAAAAGAGCTCCTCAATACGCAAATTGAAATCCAAAACCACACTATGCAACACATTGGCAGAGAAATTCACGACAATATCGGACAAAAACTAACTTTAGCCAGTTTGTACATACAGCAACTGAGTTTTGAAAACAAAACGCCGCAAATCGGAGAGAACATTCAAAATGTAGGCGTTATAATTAATGAATCGCTTGCCGAACTTCGTGCCTTGTCGAAATCACTCACAGACGATACTATTCAAGAATTAAATGTAAACGAACTTATTGCGCGGGAATGCAATAAAATAAAAGATTTGAAAAAATGCGAAGTACAATTTGAAACGAATCACAGTAAACAAACTTTGCCCTATCAAGTAAAACTTATTTTGTTACGAATTGTCCAAGAATTCATACAAAATAGCGTAAAACACGCAAATTGCAAACGAATTGCTGTGACTTTAAGTATAGATGATAATAGAGCTTTGTTACTTCTACAGGACGACGGTAAGGGGTTTAATGTCGATTCGAAATTCAGTGGAATTGGACTTTCAAATATGAAAAAGCGTACTGAAATCCTAGGCGGAAAATTAATTTTGGAAAGCGGAAAATCTGTAGGAACAACGCTTCGAATAACTTTACCTATTCAGAAACAAATGGATTAAGAAATCATGACTACAAAAAACACATTGGTGATAGTAGACGACCATACACTCATCGCTAAAGCCTTAGGAAATATAATCGAAAACTTTAAAGAATTTCAGGTTTTATACAACTGTGAGAATGGTGTAGGATTACAACAGAAATTCAAAGTTAAAAGTAATATTCCAAACATCGTTTTACTCGACATCAGTATGCCAGTGATGGATGGTTTTGAAACGGCCTCGTGGCTAAAAGCGGAACATCCGGAGGTTTTAGTTCTAGCTTTAAGTATGCAAGACGACGAGCAAAGTGTTATAAAAATGATTTCGAGCGGGGCGCACGGTTACTTACTTAAAAATACGAATCCTACTGAATTGGAACGCGCACTTAAAAAGTTGATTAGTGATGGTTTTTGCTATCCTGATTGGGCCTCAAAGATGGTCTTTTCAAGTTTAAGTGCTGGAAATAGCAATAGAACAGCAACACTCCATCTGACTGAACGTGAAAAGACGTTCTTGAGCTTTGCCGCTACCGAACTTAATTACCGAGAAATTGGAGAAAAAATGTTTTGTAGTCCGCGTACCGTTGAAAGTTATCGCGACAGTTTGTTTGAAAAGTTGGGGTTAAAAACACGCGTTGGCTTAGCCGTTTACGCTATGAAAAATGGTTTTTCTGACTAAAAAACTACTTTCGTTTAAAATTAGAGTAGCTGGTAAATCATTTTATAAACGCTAAATTGGGTTACAATTTCGTGTTTAGTTTTCTCAGCTTAATTGCCGTAAGTACTTTTTTGGTGTAGAGCGGGAAATCGGCATTTTGAATCCAGCTAAAATAACCGGGTTCCGATTCAAGAATGCGTGTCACTTTGGCACCTTTGTGTTTTCCGAAGGTAAAAATCTCATCACCTTCGTTATCGTAGGCAATCATCCCTGCAAAATCGGCGATTTTCTTTCTTGTAGAAAATTCCGAAAGCCCTTTTGTATCGTGAGACAAATTCGGATAGCGTTCAATTTGTGCGAGAAGAATTTCGTAAGTCGCATTTGTGTCAGCTGCTGCGGAATGCGCGTTTTCTAAATTCTTTCCGCAATAAAATTTATAGGCGGCACTTAGCGTTCGCTCCTCCATTTTGTGGAAAATAGTCTGGATGTCAACAGAAACTCGGTTGCCCATATCGAAATCGACGCCGGCGCGCAATAATTCTTCGGCTAAAAGCGGAATATCAAATCGATCGGAGTTAAATCCAGCTAAATCGGCGTCTTTAATCATTTGGTGAATCTGTGGCGCTAACTGCGCAAACGTTGGTTCGTTGGCCACTTGTTCGTTAGTTATGCCGTGAACCGCTGTACACACTGCTGGAATCGGAATGGTCGGATTCACCAGCCAAGTTTTCGACTCCTTATTTCCGTTTGGGAAAACTTTTAGTATGGAAATTTCCACAATTCGATCGCGGGCAATGTCGGTACCAGTAGTTTCTAAATCGAAAAAGCAAATGGGGCGGTGTAAAGAAAGCGGCATAAGTTGATTTTAATAAAGCAAAGCTACGCAAAAGAACCGCTAACCGGAGATCGATTAAAAATAAACTTCGCATCAAACAAGAGTTAGCGCACCACGTTCGGTAATTTGTAATGCCGGGGAACTTCAAAAAATTTATGAGTCCTGTTTAAGGTTAACTCAGCAAGTAATCTTTGTTTTATGACTTGAAAATAAGACTTTTTATACTATAGTAAACTACGATAAAATGCCTTAAGAGATTCGTATAAAAAGTGAGTTCGACCTAAAAATCTTTAAATATCGGAATCTTTATGAAGCCAATCCGGCTGTTCGCTCTAGTCCGCAAAAAATACGATTTGTTCACTCGGTATGTCTTGGGCTTCTGAGGTCGCCCCCACCTACCGGTTCACAATACCGTATTTTTTTTACGGGCTGCCGCGGCCATCCGGGCTAGGAAAATCGTTACCGGAATGTTTTTACCCGAATTTTGTGCAAAACGAGAAATGTTCATAACCAACCTAAACGTTTATAAACGTTTAAACACGCGAAAAATTCGTCTGCCAAAAATCGATTTTGTATTTTTAAACCGGAGGCGGGCTGGAGGCCCCGGAGCGTTGCTGTACCCTTTTTTACGATTTTAGCCACAAAAGCCGCTTCATTACTGAAAATTTTCGCCTGATAAAATTTTAGACTCCGATCACTTTTTTTTGCTTCGTCGGTCAATCTAGACGTTTTCGCCATTTTCGATGTCAAATTTGGTTCTGGTTTGGTGGCTCGTATGGACGCTATTTCACTGTTTTGTCTTTGATACTGATCTTGAAATCCAGTAATTCGTGCCCGTTATATTGTTCATAACCAATCTAAACGTTTATAAACGTTTAAACACGCTAAAAATTCGTCTGCTAAAAATCGATTTTGTATTTTTAAACCGGAGGCGGGCTGGAGGCCCCGGAGCGTTACTGTACCCTTTTTTGCGATTATAGCTGCTAAAACCGCTTCGTTACTGAAGTTTTTCGCTTTGTAAAATTTTGCGCTCCGATCACTTTTTTTGCT
>CALRVY020000128.1:0-8271 GCA_943371725.1 Pseudanabaena sp. UWO311
AAATCCGAAAAAAATAGTTTCAACGTTTGTTAAAGTCGGGCTGATGCTTCCAAAAAAACTTATTTTTGGATTTACGGATATTGAAATCAGTGATTTATGCCCAAGCGAACTTCGATAAAAGACGTGAGTGAGATAGAAGATTTGAATGATTTGAATGAAATTGTTCACGATAAACGTGTGAATAAACGCGATAATTCGAAAAAAGAGCGCCGTAATCGGCATTATGTCAAGGTTTTAATAAAATCGCAGTTGCGCAACCCGGAAGCCGATAGTTCGTTCGGCGGACTACTTCCCTAACCCATGATAAAAATTGCGTTTGATCCGATTTATGCACATCCGTTGCCTGAAAATCATCGTTTTCCGATGTTGAAATACGAGCTTATTCCGCAGCAATTGCTTCATGAAGGTACGTGTACAGAGAAGCATTTTTTTAGTCCGCAGCCTTGTTCTGAAGAAGTTGTATTGTGGACGCACGAAAAAGAATATTTTGACAACCTTATAAATCAGAATTTAACTGCTTCTGAGCAACGAAAAATCGGATTTCCACAATCGCCAGAACTCACTTTACGTGAATTAATTATTACCCAAGGTACTATTGATGCGGCGTTACATGCCATAAACTACGGAGCGGCGTTAAATGTTGCTGGCGGGACGCATCACGCTTTCGCGGAACGAGGCGAAGGATTTTGTTTGCTAAACGACATGGCGATAGCTTCTAACTACCTGTTAAAGAATAGCATACGTCAGAAGATACTAATAATTGACCTCGATGTGCATCAAGGAAATGGCACTGCGAAATTGATGGAAAACAATACGCAGGTTTTTACTTTTAGTATGCACGGCGCAACGAATTATCCGTTTCATAAGGAACGTTCGGATTTGGATGTAGGTTTAGCAAACGGCACAACTGGAGCAACTTACTTAGCCATTTTACACGAAACGCTACCCAAATTACTCGACGAAGTGAAGCCCGATTTTGCGTTTTATTTGTCGGGTGTCGATATATTAGAAACCGATAAATTTGGAAAATTGTTGGTTCGCATCGAGGAATGCAAAGCGCGGGATTTATTTGTTTTTGAGGAACTTAAGAAACGAAATATACCGGTAACTGTTGCTTTAGGTGGCGGTTATTCTCCAGAAGTTAAAACAATCGTCGAGGCGCATTGCAATACGTTTCGTTTAGCGGTAGATTTATTCGACAACTAATCGGCTTAAAACCATTTAAAATATTGATTTACAGTACAATGCGTTTTTTTGAAAATCGGCTCTTGCAATCGTAGCATACACACACCTTTTTATTTAATTTTGAACACTTAATTTGAAAAACATGTCGACAGTAACTTTGGGCGGAAACGCCGTTGAAACTTCAGGTCAATTACCGCAAATTGGAGCCGTAGCACCCGCATTTACACTGGTACAAATTGATTTATCGGAGATACATCTATCAGATTACGCCGGAAAGCGCGTGATTTTGAATATTTTCCCAAGTATAGATACACCAACATGTGCTACTTCGGTACGTATGTTTAACAACAAAGCATCGCAATTAGACAATACAGTTGTTTTGTGTATTTCACGTGATTTGCCTTTTGCTATCAAACGCTTTTGTGGAGCGGAAGGCATTGAAAATGTTTTTGCCGTCTCTGATTTTAGAACTGGACAATTTGGAAAAGATTATGGTTTAGAGCTAGTTACGGGTCCGTTAAAAGGCTTGCATGCACGTTCGGTTGTCGTTGTTGATGCAGATGGGAAGGTAATTTATACTGAATTAGTTTCTGAAATTGCGAACGAGCCGAATTACGAAAAAGCTTTGGAAAGCTTGAAATAAGACTTGATGAAAACAGATCACAGTTTTGTTGGCGGTCGGCTCAAAAGTTTCAAATTTGCACTAAAAGGAGCATACAAACTGGTAACTACTGAACACAGCATTATGGTTCAGTTTTCGCTTGCGCTTTTTTTGGTGTTTTTTGGATTTTATGTGGGAATTTCTCGCACCGAGTGGATGTTGCAAACTTTAGCGTGTGGTTTAGTTTTAGGAATTGAAGGATTAAATACAGCTGTTGAAAAAATTGCAGATTTTATTCATCCGGATTATCATAAAAAAATTGGGTTCATCAAAGATATTGCCGCTGGTGCTGTATGCTTTGCAGCGATAACCGCTGTGGCAATCGGTTTGTTAATTTACCTCCCTTATTTTCTCTAAATTTCGATTCGCAAAATGGCTAGAAAAACGAAATCAGAATCGGATAAACCAAGTTCACCAAAAGGTGTTACGATTTTAAGCAGGCAGAATATTGTTATTGCAGGATTTGTGTTAACACTAGTCTCGGTAGCCATGCTTCTTGCTTTCATTTCCTTTTTTATTTCGGGCGCACAAGATCAGAGTGCTTTAAATGCATTCGGAGATCGCACGGAACCGGTTGAAAATTGGTTGGGAAAAACGGGGGCATTTATTGCTGAGATTTTTATTCACCAAGGTTTTGGTCTTGCTTCGTTTTTATTGGTGCGGTTGCTTTTTTTAACTGGGTTGTATCTAATTCTAGATATTCCTGTAGTGAAATTGCGCGGCACTTGGTTTTGGGATTTATTTGCCATTTTAGTAGTTTCTGTTTCACTCGGCTTTTTTGCAAACTTTCTTCCTGAATTAGGTGGAATGGTAGGTTACGAACTAAACGATTTACTGCAAGATTTCGCAGGAAAAGCGGGTACCGCCTTAATTTTAGTGTTGGGATTATTGATTTATTTAATCTTCAAAGTGAAGATTTCACCTGATTTTGTGAAGACTTTCTTTGAAAAACCAGCCAAAGAGGAAGCAACAGAAGAACAAATAAAAGCAGCGGCAGCAGCGCAAGCAGCAGCAACAGCGTACAATTTAGAAGAGTTTGCCGTCGAAGATAATGTCTCCGCTCCTATTCCAGCGCCGCCAGTAGATTTTTCTATCGAAGAAGAAGATATTCCCGAACCGGTTTTAATTTCCAAACCAAGTGCGTTTGAAATAGATAAAGAAGCGCTGAAACCAACTATTGGTTCGGCTTCGGAAATACAATTAAAAACCGAACCACAAAGACAAGAGTTGTCTTTAGATGTTACGAATGAGGATGATATTGAGATCGAAGGACATCATGTAGATCCAGAAGAAGCTTTTGTTATCGAGAAAGTTGAAGAAGAAATTGTAGTTACCGAAAATTTAGCTGATCGTTTGGTTGCCGACTTTGGTTTATTTGATCCGACTTTAGATTTATCGAATTACAAGTTTCCTTCCATCGATTTACTGAAAGATTACGCTTCAGGCGGAATTACAATCAATCAGGAAGAATTAGAAGAAAATAAAAACCGTATTGTTGAAACCTTGCGCAATTACAAAATTGAGATTGCGCAGATTAAAGCAACGGTTGGTCCGTCGGTAACTTTATATGAAATTGTACCGGAAGCGGGTATTCGAATTTCAAAAATTAAGAGTTTGGAAGACGATATTGCTTTATCGCTTTCGGCTTTAGGAATTCGGATTATCGCGCCAATTCCTGGAAAAGGAACAATAGGTATTGAAGTTCCGAATAAGAATCCGACTACCGTTTCCATGAAAAGCGTTATTGCTTCAACGAAATTTCAAGAAGCTGAAATGGAATTACCAATTGCTTTAGGAAAAACCATTAGCAACGAAACTTTTGTGGTTGATTTAGCTCGTATGCCGCACTTATTGATGGCTGGAGCAACGGGGCAAGGGAAATCGGTTGGATTAAATGCTGTATTAACGTCGCTTTTATACAAAAAACATCCAGCGGAAGTAAAGTTTGTATTGGTAGATCCGAAGAAAGTAGAATTGACTCTTTTCAATAAAATTGAGCGTCATTACTTAGCGAAATTGCCCGATACCGAAGATGCAATTATTACCGATAACAATAAGGTTATCAATACTTTGAATTCGCTTTGTGTGGAAATGGACAATCGATATTCGCTATTGAAAGACGCCATGGTTCGCAATATCAAAGAATATAACGATAAGTTCAAGCAGCGTAAACTGAATCCGGAATTAGGACATCGATTTTTACCGTATATCATTTTGGTTGTCGACGAGTTTGCAGATTTGATTATGACTGCAGGTAAAGAAGTTGAAACGCCGATTGCACGTTTGGCTCAGTTAGCACGTGCAATTGGAATACATTTAATTATTGCCACACAACGACCTTCGGTAAATGTGATTACAGGAATTATCAAGGCGAACTTTCCGGCGCGTATTGCGTTTCGCGTAACTTCGAAGATCGATAGCCGAACCATTTTAGATACGCAAGGTGCCGATCAGTTAATTGGACGAGGTGATTTGTTATACAGTAATGGAAATGATGTAATTCGGGTGCAATGTGCTTTTGTTGACACACCAGAAGTAGAGCGAATAACCGAGTACATTGGTTCGCAAAAAGCGTATCCGAATGCGTATTTATTACCTGAATTCGTCGGAGATGAAGAAAGTGGCATTAAACTTGATATAGATGTCTCGGAACGCGATTCATTGTTCCGCGAAGCTGCGGAAATTATTGTTACGGCACAGCAGGGATCTGCCTCATTACTACAACGAAAGTTGAAACTGGGATACAACCGTGCTGGACGATTAATTGACCAACTTGAAGCTGCAGGAATCGTAGGACCTTTTGAAGGAAGTAAAGCTAGAAGTGTGAATTTCACGGATTTAGCAAGCTTAAACCAGTTTTTAAATAACGAAGAAAACAATTAATAATGATTCCTAAAAGTCAAAGTGTTTTTAAAAAAGCTTTTCAAATAGCTTCTTTAACTCTTTTATTTTTAACAATTTACAGCCCTACTGTATTTGCTCAAGACAAGAAGGCAAAAGCATTATTGGACGAAGTAACTGCAAAGGTGAAAAGTTATAATAACATAAGTATCGACTTTAAATATAACTTACAAAACTCGCGCGAGAACATTAACCAAGAATCTAAAGGAAGCGTTATTTTAGAAGGTGATAAATATGTGCTAAACTTTATGGGCACAACAAAGTTATTCGATGGCAGAAAAGTTTACACTATAGTTCCTGAAGATGAGGAAGTTAGTATTTCGAAGTTTGATGATAACGACAGTAACGCCATCACACCATCGAAAATGCTAACCTTTTTCAATGTGGGATACAAGTATTATTGGGATATACTGCAAAATGTGAAAGGGCGAAAGATTCAATATATAAAATTGATACCTACTTCTAGTCGCGATCAGCGAAAGGAAGTTCTTTTAGGAATTGATGTTCAAACAAAGCACATCTACAATATGATCGAGAGTGGGAAGAACGGCACAAAAACTACTTTGACTGTAAATTCCTTTAAGACAAATCAGCCTTTATCGAAAAATCAGTTTACTTTTGTGGCCTCGAAATATCCGAACTACTACATCAATAAACTCGACTAGCCAAGAGCAGTGAAAATACTGGACCGGTACATACTGATATCATTTCTTCGAACCTTTGTATCGGTATTTCTCATTTTGTTTTTTGTTTTCATACTGCAAGCCGTTTGGCTTTTTATTTCAGATTTAGCGGGAAAAGACTTAGATGCCGCTTCGATACTGAAATTTATGGTTTTCTTTATGCCCAGTATTGTTCCGATGGCATTACCGCTTTCAATACTATTGGCGTCGATAATGACTTTTGGGAATTTGTCTGAAAACTACGAATTTGCCGCTATGAAATCCGCCGGAGTTTCGTTGCAACGTGCCATGCGAAGTCTGATGATATTTATCTTCTTACTTAGTGGATTAGCTTTCTTGTTTGCAAATAATGTAATTCCCTACTCCCAATACCGTTTCTTAAATTTCAAAAGCAATATCGCGCAAGTAAAACCTGCAATGGCTATAGCTGAAGGGCAGTTTAGCGAAGTAGGTTCGTACAACATTAAGGTAGACAAGAAAAGTGGTGAAAAAGGAAACCGACTTACAGGCGTTACGATACACAGAAAAGGTCAGAACTCCGTTGGAAACACTACCGTTATCAAAGCCAAAACCGGATTACTTTTGTCGAGCGAAAACTCAAATACCCTGCAACTAGCATTATTTGATGGTATGCAATACGAAGATTTGCAACCCAAAAAGTACGAAGACCGACAAAAGCTTCCGTTTACAAAAACTTCATTCAAACAGTACAACATCAATATTGATTTGACTAAATTGAATCAGGTCGACGTTGATAATGCGAGCATTAGCAATACAAGTGCAATGCTCACTGTTGGCGAATTAAATTATGCGTTGGATTCGCTTAAAACAGATATAGTTAAAGAAAAAAAATCGTTTGCCGAAAACGTAAAATTTAAAAATCGTATCGAAGCTCGAAAGGTTGCCGACACAATAAAAAAGGTTGCCGCCACACCAGCATTCTTTCAAAAGTTAAACAAATCCGACAAAATCAAAGTACTTGATGTTGCTCTTGGAACTGTATCGAGTATACAATTTTCGATTTTGGGATCTTCGGATGAGTTTTCTTTCAAACAAAAGAACATCAACTCGCATTGGTTGTCTATTTACGATAAGTTTGTAATTGCTTATGCCTGTATTTTGATGTTCTTTATCGGTGCACCACTTGGAGCCATCATTAGAAAAGGCGGTTTCGGACTTCCGATTGTTTTCGCTATTCTAATTTTTATCATTTTCCATTTCACAAATACATTCGGAAAGAAAATGGCACAGGAAGACGGACTTCCACCGTTTCTAGGATCGTGGATGTCTTCATTATTATTAACACCTTTAGCACTTTCGCTTACGTATCGTGCAACGAACGATACGGGGCTCATTAATTTCGATGGTATTAGCTTATTTTTTCAACGCATAATTCAACGCAAATCCAACAAAAATTCTCAGCTATGATTGTACTTAATACGATTGAAGAAGCAATTGAAGACATCAGACAAGGAAAGGTAATCATTGTTGTTGACGATGCTGATCGAGAAAATGAAGGCGATTTTTTAGCTGCTGCAGAAAAAGTAACTCCTGAAATGATCAATTTTATGGCGATGCACGGTCGAGGATTGATTTGTGCTCCTTTAACGGAATCGCGTTGTAAGGAATTGGAATTACGAGCCATGGTGGCTAACAACACCGATCATATGGAAACAGCTTTTACTGTTTCAGTTGATTTAAAAGGACGTGGCGTTACCACCGGAATTTCAGCGGCAGATCGAGCCAAAACAATTTTAGCGCTTGTTGATTCTGCTACAAAGCCATTTGATTTAGCACGCCCTGGACATATTTTCCCGCTGGTAGCTAAGCAAGGTGGGGTTTTGAGAAGAACTGGCCATACAGAAGCTGCCATCGACTTTGCACGACTAGCGGGTTTTAAACCTGCTGGCGTTATTTGCGAAATCATGAATGAAGACGGCACGATGTCGCGTTTACCGGAATTGGTAGAAGTTGCCAAGAAATTTAATCTGAAATTGGTTTCCATCGAAGATTTAGTGGCCTACCGCATGCAGCACGACAGTTTAATTTCAAAGAAAGAAGATTTTGAAATTAAGACTCGATTTGGACAATATCGATTGCGAGCGTATCAACAAACAACGAATAAACAAGTACACATTGCACTTACAAAAGGAACTTGGAATATAGGCGATGAAGTTTTGACTCGAATCAACTCAAGTCAGGTGAATAACGATTTGCTAGGAACACTTACACACAATGCCGAAGAGAAGCTCGACGACATGTTTAAGCTAATCAATGCCGAAGGAAAAGGTGCTGTTGTTTTTATCAATCAAGACATGACTGCCGTGAATATGTTAAGTCGATTAAGCGAATTGCGCAAGTTGCAAAGTGAAGGCGAAATGAAGGCGCCAAGAATTGTGATTGACAATAAAGATTTTGGCATTGGCGCACAGATTTTGCATGACTTGGACATCACCAAAATTCGAATGATTACGAATACGCAGCAAAGCAAGCGCGTTGGAATGATTGGTTACGGACTCGAAATTACAGAGTACGTAACTTATTAGCGAAAAATATAATGCGTATAGATGCAGTTGTGCTTATACAAAGTGTTTTTTTAGATTTTTTCTCTAGTCTCTTTCAAAGTATCTACTTGCTTTTTAGATAGTTGTCGACTGGCGAGAAAAAGAGAACAAAATCAGTACACAAAAAATACATTTTACGCTTTTGAAAATCGATTTTTTATCTATATTTGCACTCGCGTTACGGAAATAGCGCGTTTTATTGGAGAAATGGCAGAGTGGTCGATTGCGGCAGTCTTGAAAACTGTTGACTGTAACAGGTCCGGGGGTTCGAATCCCT
>CALRVY020000129.1:0-8139 GCA_943371725.1 Pseudanabaena sp. UWO311
GTCAAGTTTAATGCGTTGAAAAACAGCTCAGAACAAGATGTTATTAAAAGTGATATTCGAGCGGGAATTTATGTTTTAATGGACTTGAACATGCAAGCCATCGCACGTAAAAGTCAGATTGCCAGCACCACAGCCAACGAGGCTATTACTTGGATTGCGATAACGGGAACGCTTTGTTTTGTAATTGCTTTTACCCTTTTGGTGAATTTACCTTCGCACATTGCCAATCCGATTCGTGAAATTACCGACAGCATTCGAAATATCGCCGCACAGCAGTATTCGCAACGGGTTCGTTTTGAAAGTCATAGCGAATTTGGCCAATTAGCAAAATCGTTTAACACGATGGCCGAAAAGCTCGAAGAGTACAACAACAGCAATTTGGCGAAGTTAATGATGGAAAAACGCCGGATTGAAACGCTAATCAACAACATGAACGATCCGGTTATTGGTCTAGATGAAAGAATGCAAATCATTTTCGCGAACGAACAAGCTATTAAAATCTCTGGGTTAAAGACTGCCCACGTCATCGGTAAACCTGCAAAAGACTTAGCAGTTTCAAACGATTTAATTCGAACGCTTATTCAAGATTTAGAACTCGCGCAAACCGATACGTACAAGCGTCAAGTTCCCATGAAAATCTTCGCCGAAAACAAAGAAAGTTATTTTGAAAAAGAAACTATTCCGATCGCAATACAACCTACCGGTGAAGCCGAATCGAAGCTAGTCGGACACGTCGTTTTTCTGCGAAATGTAACTTCATACAAAGAACTCGATTCGGCTAAAACAAACTTTATTGCAACGGTTTCACACGAATTTAAAACGCCAATTTCTTCAGTAAAGATGAGTCTGCAATTACTCGAAAACGAGCAAATTGGAACATTAAATGCCGAGCAAAAGAATTTAGTCGAAAGTATAAAAGACGATACAAACCGACTCCTAAAAATAACGAGTGAATTACTCAATATTACGCAGGTGGACAGTGGAAATGTTCAATTAACGCTTTTGCCCGAGCAGCCGTCGGAGATTGTTCGTTACGCGATTGATGCTACCAAAACGCAGGCAGAACAGAAACAAATAGCAGTGGTTTTTTCTGATACTGCTGAAAACAGTAAAGTGCTGATTGATCATGAAAAAACCGCTTGGGTGCTTACTAACTTGGTGTCGAATGCCATTCGATATTCGCATGAAAATGCACAGGTTACGATTCGCATTTTCGATTCAGCTAGTAGTTTATCGATTGCCGTTGAAGATACCGGACAAGGAATCGCTCCACAGTATATCGACAAAATTTTCGACCGGTATTTTCGCGTTCCGGGTACCGAAACAGAAGGGACAGGCTTGGGTTTGGCAATTAGTAAAGAATTTATTGAGGCTCAAGGCGGAAGCATCAGCGTTGAAAGCGATTACGGTTCTGGAAGTACATTCACAATCCGACTTCAAAAAGCAGGTGTTTGAAAAATGCTGAAAGTCAATCGCTTGAATCTTAAATATTCATAAATTTCTTTTAACGACGACTTTCGGTTGATTGTTTCTGTGTACTTTTCCATCACTAAAACAATGACAGCATGGAAATAAAACAACACGACGATGGTAAAAAAGGCAAGTTCTTCATTGAGGTTGCCGGAAAAGAAGAAGCGGAAATGACCTATGTTTGGGCGGGCTCGGATAAAATAATTATCGATCATACTGCCGTTTCCGATGTTCTTAAAGGCCAGAATGCCGGAAAGCAATTGGTGGCAGCAGCCGTAAACTTCGCAAGAGAAAAGCAAATAAAAATTTTACCACTGTGTCCGTTCGCAAAAGCAGTTATTCAAAAAAATGCCGATTATCACGATATTCTATAGCGGTAAGTAAATCTATAACAATCAGATTTTTTTTAAATCCAGAGTTTTTATTACCTACAAAAGAAAAATAATACCTCCGTCTAAACTAATCTTGCAATAGTTAAAAACGATTGTAGCTCAGGTTTAGACGGATTTTTTATTTGCACCTTTGTTTCGCGAATTAGGCCGGCTAGTTTAATTTTTTAGATTTAATTAACGTCGCATCTGTAAATTATACAAAATCGGACTGCAAAAAAGCCTGTTTCTTTGCAATCTCAAAAATCCTATCTCGTTTATGAAGATAAAAAACCTTGTATTTGTAGTTCTTGGATTACTTCTTATATATCTTATTGTCAGTAGAATAAATGCAAATAAAGAAGCCGATGCCGGTTCAAAAGGCGGTGGTCCAAAATCAGATAAACCCGTTCCCGTTCAAGCAATTATAGCCGCAGCCGAACCATTTTCAGAACAACTTGCCGTTTCTGGAAACATTGAAGCTAACGAAACCATTGAAATACGTCCGGAAGTTTCGGGCATCGTTACCGGAATTTTCTTTGAAGAAGGCGGCAACGTGCGTGCAGGACAACTCTTGATTAAAATTAATGACGTCGATTTGCGTGCACAACTCGGTTCGGCACAAACAAAAATGAAGCTTGCATCAGAAACCTTGCGACGTGCCAAACTGCTTTTCGAAAAAGAAGCCATCAGCAAAGAGGAACTAGATGTAGCGAATTCGGATTTTGAAATGGCAAAATCAGCCACCGAACTCATTCGCGCACAAATTCAAAAAACAAGTATTATTGCGCCGTTTTCGGGTAAAATTGGTCTGCGATCTATATCCAAAGGCGCATACGTAACACCACAAACGCTAATTGGAAAATTAGTGCAATCGAATACGGTGAAACTTACTTTCGCCATTCCAGAAAAATACAGTTCGCTGCTGCAGAATAACAGCAACATTCAATTTCGCGTGGCGGGAATCAAAGACACATTAACGGCGCGTATTTATGCCATAGAACCTGAAATTGCCACCGAAACTCGAGCCATGAAAATCCGTGCAAAAGCAGATAACAAAACGGGAAAACTGTTTCCGGGAACCTTTGCCGATGTATTGCTCAATATCGGTGAAAACCAAAAAGCAATTTTCGTTCCTACAGAAGCTGTCATTCCTATTCAAAACGGTCAGAAAGTTTTTGTTGCTAAGAACGGAAAAGCCACCGAAAAGCAAATCGAGAGTATTAGTCGCGACAACCAAAGAGTTGCTGTAGCTTCCGGTTTAACCGCAGGCGATACAGTGATTGTTTCGGGAGTTATGGCTTTGAAAGAAGGTAGTTTAGTTAAACCAGCAATCGTTAAAAAATGAGTCTTTCTACACTAAGTATCCGCCGTCCGGTTCTTACGATTGTACTCAATTTATTGATTGTACTTTTCGGAATAATCGGATATACCTTTCTGGGTATTCGGGAATTTCCTTCGATCGATCCCGCTCAAATTTCCGTACAGACAAATTACGCAGGTGCAAACGCAGATATCATCGAATCGCAAATCACCGAACCCCTCGAAAAAGCAATTAATGCCGTCGACGGTATTCGAAATATTTCAAGTACCAGCGCGCAAGGAACGAGCATCATTACGATAGAGTTTAATCTGGATAAAAATCTGGAAGAAGCTGCGAACGATGTGCGCGATAAAGTTTCGCAAGCCGTTCGAAATCTGCCGCAAGATTTAACAGCACCGCCCGTGGTTTCTAAAGCCGACGCAAATTCGGATCCGATTTTAACAATGACGATGAAAAGCGATTCGAAAAACGTGTTGGAACTCACCGATTATGCCGACAACGTTTTAGCGCAACGTCTGCAAACTATTCCCGGCGTTAGTAGTGTTCAAATTTGGGGACAACGAAAATACGCCATGCGATTGTGGATTGACCCTGTGAAATTAGCTGCGTACGGACTCACTATTCAAGACGTACAAAATGCGTTGACCAGCCAAAATGTGGAGCTTCCGAGCGGAAAATTAACGGGCGCAAACACCGAACTTACTGTAAAAACGCTTGGTAATTTAGAGAAGGAAACCGATTTTGAGAATCTGATTATCAAAAATTTGGGAACGCAAACCGTTCGTTTTGCCGATGTAGGAAATGCCAGTTTGGAAGCCGAAAATTTAGAAACCAGATTAAGCGATTCCGGACAAACAATGGTAGCGCTTTCGCTTATTCCACAACCAGGAACTAATTATTTGGATATCTCCGAAGCATTCTACAAACAATACGAACAATTTAAAAAAGATTTACCAAAAGGTTTTGAAATTGAAGTGGCAATCGACCAAACCTTGTTCATTAAAAAAGCCATTCTCGAAGTAGCCGAAACATTAATCATTGCATTACTTCTGGTAACGCTGGTTATCTATTTGTTTTTCCGCGACTGGGCCATTGCGTTCCGACCGCTTATCGATATCCCCGTTTCGCTAATCGCCACCTTTTTCATCATGTACTTGTGCGGTTTTTCGATTAATGTACTCACTTTATTGGCAATTGTGTTAGCTACAGGTTTGGTTGTTGACGATGGAATTGTAGTTACCGAAAATATCTTTAAAAAAGTAGAGGAGGGGATGACGCCCGTAGAAGCCGCTATTAAAGGAAGTAACGAAATTTTCTTTGCCGTAATTTCCATTTCCATAACCTTGGCAGCGGTTTTTCTACCCGTGATTTTTTTAGAAGGATTTGTTGGCCGTTTGTTTCGGGAATTCGGAATCGTAATTGGTGCCGCAGTTCTTATCTCTGCGTTTGTGTCGCTTACCCTAACGCCTATGCTTAACGCGTATTTAATGAAAGGCGGCGAACAAAAACGAAGTAAATTTTACACACTTACCGAACCCTTTTTCGTGAATTTGAATCGTTCGTACCACCAGAGTTTAGAAGGTTTTATGAAACGAAAATGGTTGAGCTTCCCGATCTTACTCGGATGTTTAGGATTGTCGTATTTATTCTATCAAATCTTACCTAAAGAAACGGCACCGTACGACGATCGGAGTATGATACTGTTGAACATTACCGGGCCAGAAGGCGCTACCTACGATTACATGGACCGTTCGATGCAGGAAATTGCGAATCTAATCAACGATTCGATTCCTGAAAAGAAAGTGAGTTTAGTAGTTACCTCACCCGGATTTGGAGCTGGTGCTGTGAACCGTGGTTTTGTACGTTTATCGTTACTTGAACCCGACGAACGCGGCGATTCGAAAGCGCAAAAAGATATCGCACAAGATTTAACGAAATGGACCAAGAAATATTCCGACATCAAAACAGCCGTTTCAGAACAACCAACGATTTCAGTGAATCGCCGTGGTGGTTTGCCCGTGCAATACATTATTCAAGCCAAGAATTTCGATATGTTGAAGGAGAAAGTACCGGCATTTATGGAAGAAATTTCCAAAGATCCAACGTTTTCAATCACCGATGTAAATTTGAAATTCAACAAACCAGAAATCTACGTAACGATTAATCGCGAAAAAGCCGAATCGCTCGGAATTTCGGTTTTAGATATTGCACAAACCTTACAATTATCGCTTAGCGGACAACGATTTGGTTACTTTCTGATGAACGGCAGGCAATATCAAGTAATCGGACAATTCGATAAAGCCGATCGCGATACGCCCATCGATTTAGCGTCTATTTATGTGCGAAATGCCAGCGGACAGTTAATCCAAATGGATAACGTAGTTTCGATTGAGGAAAAAAGTAGTCCGCCGCAATTGTTCCACAACAACCGCTACATGTCGGCTACCGTTTCTGCGGGTTTAGCGCCTGGCAAAAGTATGAGCGATGGCATTGCCGCGATGGAAGCTGCCAAAGCAAAAGTACTCGACGATACATTTACAACCGATTTAGGTGGTGAGAGTCGCGATTTTGCCGAAAGTAATTCGAACACCAGCTTTGCATTTGGATTGGCGCTGTTGCTTATTTTCTTGATTTTGGCCGCGCAATTCGAAAGTTTTATCGATCCGTTTATCATCATTTTAACGGTTCCGATGGCTGTAGCTGGAGCGCTATTCTCGTTGTGGTTGTTTGGCCAAACTTGGAACATCTTCAGTCAGATTGGAACGGTGATGTTAATTGGATTAGTAACCAAAAACGGCATTTTAATCGTAGAATTTGCGAATCAATTACGAGAAGAAGGCAAACCGAAATGGGAAGCCATAATGGAAGCTTCGGAATCGCGCTTGCGACCCATTTTAATGACGAGTTTGACGCTCGCTCTCGGAGCCTTGCCGATTGCCATTTCTTTAGGCGCCGCGTCGAAAAGCCGCATGGGAATGGGAATTGTAATTGTTGGAGGAACGATTTTCTCGTTAATTTTAACTTTGTACGTTATTCCGGCAGTTTATTACATGTGGTCAAAGAAACGAATTATACGTCCAGAGTTTCAAAATCTTAAAGATTAATTATGCGAAAACTAGTATTGGCAATTGTTTTTTGCTTCGCGTTTTTTAGTTTTCAAAACGTTTATAGTCAGCAAGTTTTGCCTTTAAAGCAAGCTATTTCAGAAATGTTATCGAATAATTTCGATATTAACATTTCTAAGAAATTAGCCATTATCGATTCATTGAACGTAACATCTGGAAATGCAGGAATGTTACCTCAAGTAGCTGCTACAGTTACCAACAATAATGCGGTTTTAAATCAAACCCAAACGCAGGTAAATGGTAATGTTATTGAAATAGACGGAGCTAAAAATCTGAATATCAATTACGGAGTTGCACTCGACTGGACGGTATTCGACGGTTTTCGCATGTTTTCTCGAAAGAAAGAACTTGCCGAAATCCGCAATCAAGGAACTGCCGAGTTTAAAGCAGCTGTTCTCGACCGATTAGCGGCGCTTTACAATGCGTATTATACCGTTTCGGTACTGCAAAATCAAGTTGCTACGCTCGACGAGGTTATCCGCGTTTCAGAAGAACGTTTACGCATCGTTCAAGCCCGTTTTCAGATCGGGAAAGCTGCACGTTTAGAGGTGCTTAACGCAGAAGTAGATTTGAATGCAGACAAGTCGCAACGTCTCGAATTAAAGCAAGTTTTGAGCGATACGAAAGTAAGTTTGTCGGGTATTTTAGGTCGACGCGATTTCACCGATTTTAACGTCGAGACTTTACCACAGGAATTACTAACGCTCGACAAAGAAGCCTTAAAATCGAAAATGATAGCAGAAAATCCAACTTTGCAACTCGGACAAATAAATAAACGCATTGCCGAGCAGCAACTTCGGCAGGCGAAAAGTTCCAGATATCCGACTTTAAGTGTTAGTACAGGATATAATTTAATCCGAAATCAAACGCCGTTTGGTTTCGTTACTGAGTCGACCGGACGCAATTTCACTTACGGTTTTACGGCGAGACTCAATTTATTCGACGGCTTTAATCAGAATAGACTAGAGCGCACAGCAAAAACGCAATTAGAGGTGGCGCGTTTGGCAGAAGACCAGGTTGTTGTGCAATTGCAAACACAGTTTGATCAGCTTTTTTCACGCTATTTGTTTGCCATTGAGCGTTTAGGTGTTGAGCGTGCAAACGAAACTTTGGCAGCTCGTAATTTGGAAATCACCGACGATAAGTTTAAGATCGGAACGGTCTCTGCAATTGAGTATCGCACTGCGCAAAACAACTTCTCTCAGGCAAAATTACGTTTGGCCGATGCAGCCTTAGAGGTCGAATTATTGGTTGTAGCTATCGAGCAATTGTGTGGAACGTTAAAAATCTAAAAGCAGTAGGTAAGGCTTCAGAGTTTCTACTTTTTCCTGGCTTTCTGTTTTTTTAGTGCATATCGCTCTTCCGAAATTTTCTTTAAAGCATATTTTGCTTTTGTAAGTTCATCGATAAAATTATCAAAATTTTCAGAAAAGATGGTTAATCTTTGAAATTGAAAACCTTCATCTGCAAGTCTGCTTTCTGAAATTTGCAAATAGAGACTTCCAGAATTCGATTCTTTAACATCGAAGAAAAAAGTGCGCGCAGAACGCGAAAAGCGTGCGGAGTATAAATCCTTTTTACTCATATTTTGTCTATTTGGCGTTTATAAATTCGGATGCAATTTAAAGAAACTGGCGCAAATCAAAAAATCAAAATCGATTTTGAGTTACATTTTTTTTTGGGGTGCCGGCGGCGCTTTTGTAGCGCTTCGCAAACGTTTCGTGTAGCCGCCGTCGCGCTATCCGCTTTATCTTTTCGGCAAATAGTTAGTGGAAATTCCGTATCGCCAAAAAGGATATCGCTCCTATCGCTCACCCGAAAATCGTTACCGACGAGTGTTTAAAACATCAAT
>CALRVY020000130.1:0-8126 GCA_943371725.1 Pseudanabaena sp. UWO311
AACGTCAGAGGAAAAATTCACTACATCTTGGGAAGGATTGGGATAAAATGAGAACGAAAAACGATCGAAGTTAGGTGTTGAAAGCAAGGTATTTTGATAAACGCGAACATGTCCCGAGTTTGAACCATTTCCATCGTTAAATCGTGTACCCACAGCTACAATAGTACCGCTGCTACTCATGCTTGCAGCTCTTCCAAATTGGTCGCCGTTTGCTTCACCTATAAGGTCAGTGCCTTGTTGAACCCACGCGCCATCTACCAATGAAAAGACTCGGGCATACCCCGGAATAATTCCAGAACCAGTAGTACCGGCAACAATCATAGAACCGTCGGCATTTATATCTACGGAAGTACCAAAAAAATCGCTTCCATCCGTTCCTGATAAAATACCGCCTTGTTGTTCCCAGTTCGTTCCGTTCCATCTGTGCACTTTAATAGATCCGATACTTCCATTGGTACCCGTATGACCCGAAGAAATAAAAGAATTTCCATCATCGGATAACGACATTTCATTTCCAATACCGTTTACAAGCGGGTCGCCATAAACATCACTCCCTTTTTGAATCCAATTGTTGCCATTCCATTCAAAAACGCGTACCTGTCCAAATCCGTTTCCGCCTCCATCATGGCCAGCGGCGCCAACAGCAACGATAGTACCGCTTGCATCCAAGCTAACAGAACCTCCGAAGAAATCATTCTGTGCTTCGCCGTCTATATCTGCCCCTTTCTGTACCCAAGTAGTGCCGTTCCATTCGTATACCCTGCAATGTCCAGAAGCAGAGCCGTTTGCTCCATTGTTACTATTGGCTCCAATGGCAATAGTATTTCCGTTAGCACTTAAACTAATGGCTGCACCCGCTCGGTTACCATTGCCTTCACCTATAATATCGGTACCGCGTTGAATCCAATCGGTACCGTTCCATGCGTAAATTCGGGAGTACCCCGGAGGAAATGCCGGATTGTTAAATCCAGGTGCACCCACGGCTACAACAGTTCCATCTTCGCTCATGCTAACAGCATTTCCAAAAAAATCTTCTGCTACTGTTCCTGCCAAATCAGAACCTTGCTGCTGCCAAGCTGTTCCATCCCATTGAAACACTCTTGCCTTGCCTGTTCTAATTCCGTTATCAAAAGCGCGTGGTGCCCCAATAATCATTGCTGTGCCAGTTGCGTTCATACTAACAGCTGCACCAGATTCTTCGTTAGCCGTTTGTCCGTCGACATCTGAACCTATTTGATTCCACTGTCCGAAACAAAAAACGGGTAATAGGACTAAAATTAAGCGTACTTTATTCATGGCTTTCTCATTTTAATAAAGCCAAAGGTCTGTTAGGAGTATGAAAATCATTTCACGTCTAGTTGTGAAAATGACTTTTTGATGCTTATTATCGTGAAAAAATTAGTTTGCAGACGCTTTAATGGCCTCCGTTATCAGCGAAATTTTTTTGTACTTCGATTCCTTTATCTCAAAGTACACGTACATCCTTCTCAATGAAGAGCCAATTCCATCGACGCTGAGAAAGGCTTTTTCGGCTAAGTCTTTATTGGAAATATCGGGTTCAGAAAGTAAAATCGTTAATACATTCCAATCTGTATCGTTTATTTTTCTGTTGATTGTTTGGTTTATCTTCTCTCGATCGAGTTGAAATTCGTTTGGGTTTACCACTAAATTCGAATTCTCGGCAGTCTTTAATCGCTCTAATTCTTCTAGCAATTCGTCTCTTTTTTTTCTGTTCTTTTGTAAGTTTCGGTTGTAGTAAAGAACGATGAAGACAATAATCAAAACCGCTCCGAAGATAATTCCAGAGGTAATTTTTTCTTGACGTGATTCCAAAGCAGCCTTTTCTTTTTCACTTTTAAGTTTATTTGCTGTGAGCACATCAACGAATTCCGCTTTGATTACTTCTCTAAGCAATGTAATCTTATTCTTTTCTAATTGAATACTGTCTTTGTACGAAGTGTATTTCTGATACATTTCGAGAGATTTCGTCGGGTTATTATCCGCTTTGTAACACTTATACAGGACATCGTAAACGCTCGCTTTGAATTCTAGACTTGCGCTATTATCAAAACTTTTCAGAATAGATTCTGCTCGTTGCTTTGCTACATTGATAGCACCCTTTTTTAAATCAATTCGTGCAAAAATGATTCGACTTTCATAATCGAACTCTGATACCTTTAGCTCTTGACCTAACTTATAACATTTTTCGGCGTACTGATAGGCCAACTCCAACTGATTCCGCTCCAGATGAACGCGTGCAAGGTTAGAGTAACCCGATGCTAAGAAGAACTTATCTTGCGTTTTTTCTAGAATTTCAACTGCTTTTTCATTGTACATGCGCGACTTCTCGTACTGCTTTTTTTCATAGGTCGTCCACCCGATATTCAAATAGATTACAGCGATACTTCTCGGCGCAACGTCGGCATTTTTACTGGTTGCCAATGCTTTTTGATAATAGTCAAGCGCTAAATCAAAATTCTCAATGAAAAGGTAAACATTCCCAATACTAGATAATATGCGCGTTTCGCCAATTTTATCATTCGCTTTTTTGTGCATGCTAAAGGCACTCGTGAAATACTGAAGCGCTTTTTTATAATCCTTTTTATTCGCAAAAACGTTACCGATATTACCTGTAACATTTGCTTTCAGAACGAGATCATTTAATTTGAATGCATGTTTTTGTGCCTCTTCGTAATAATGCATCGATTTGTCTAAATCGCCTTTTAATCTGTAAATACCACCGCGATCGTTGGCAACATTATACAGTTCTTTAATGTTGTTCTTTTCCCTTGCCAACTTGTAATAATACTCGAGCACTTGCAAGGTAGAATCGGGATGTACTTGATTGTTTAGTATATAATATTTAGCTAACGCACTAAATCGGGTAGAATCGGGAATTTTGGTGTTTTCCCAAGTTGCCTTTAGCTCTTTGTTACTAGTCTGAGCAACAGCAAAAAAGGTAGTTAAAAAACTGATAAAAAATAAAACAAAGCCCTTTTTCATGTTTGGTTTTTGACTTCTGCTCGACGCTAGATTATCGACAAATCTCACTCTTTTTTTTGAAAATTAACAGAAAATTAGTTCAAAAATTAGTCGCAAAGCAGCAAAAAACAACTCAAATTAACCTTTTTAATAGCTTCTGTACATTTTTACTTATCGAAGCCCCTAATTTTGATTTAGCAGGACACCGGATTCATGTGTTTGGCCGCGAATTGGCTTTGAGCTACCATACTATTTGGAGCCTTTTCTTTGATTATGGGGTGCCGGCGGTGCAATCATACCGCTTCGCAAACGTTTCACTGAACCGCCGTCGCGCCATCCGCTGTATCTTTCCGGCGAACGCATGGTGGAAATACCGTAGCGCCGCAAAGGATGCCGCTGCTGTCGCTCACCCGGGGAAAGAATGGAAAAAAGCTAACAGCTAACAGCTAACAGCTAAAAGCGAAAAAAGCGAAAAAAGCGGAAGAAGGGGAAAAGTGAAAGATGCGCCTTCGACAGGTTCAGTCACCGACAATACTTGGGTATAGACAACGACGATACGTGGGTTAGGTTGGGGAAATGATACGTAAAATGGCGAACGTCATAAAGTCTAGCTTCTCGTGTCTAGCTTCTAGTTTCTCAAAAAAATCAGCCTTCGACAAGCTCAGGCTCCGACGATACGCGGGTTCGGGCGGGAAAACGATACGTTAAGTGGTGAACTCATCGATTCCGATAGCTATCGGAACTAACTTCCCCAAAAATGATACGTTTAATTTTGAACTCTTCGAAATCTATCTTCTAGCTTCTCGCCTCTAGCTTCTAAAAAATAGCCTTCGACACGCTCATACTCCGACGATAAGAGGGTTCGGGCGGGAACATGAAACGTTTAGTGGTGAACGTCGCGATCCTGATAGCAATCGGGTCAAGCTTCCCCAAAACGATACGTAAAATGGTGAACTCATCAAAGTCTTGATACTTAATACTCCCATCTTGATACTCACTAAATAGTACCAGCCTTCCACAAGCTCTGGTCGGGAGACTTTTCAGTGCGCCTTACAATTTTAGTTGGTTTCTCCAATAGAATGCGGAGCGCGGGTGCGGTGACAAAACAATTTTAATACTACCATTTTAGTGTATCGAAGTAAAAATAGCCGGTCAAAAAGCTACATTATTGTGATTTTCAGAAGCTATTCCGGCTGTTCGCTGTAGTCCGCAAAAAATACGGTTTGTTCAATCGGCAGGCATCGGGCTCCTAGGGTCGCCCTCACCCACCGTTTCACAATACCACATTTTTCTTACGGGCTGCCGCTACCATCCGGGCTAGGAAATACGTTACTAACGTTTGGTGGAAAAAACGTATCTTCGTAAAAGACAAAAGGCGAAACAAGTGTCCAATTTGACATATTCAAAATACGCATAAATTTTTTGACGCAAGGTGCTGTTATTAAATAATTTAAGCTTGTTTTTGAAAATTGAGATTAAGGAAGGAACTTCGCCAATTGTCAAGTTAGCGGTCAGTTTAACAGACACGGTAAATATTGAAATTTTAGATGACAGAAAATAAAAAGAACATAACTATTTTAACTGGTGCTGGACTGACAGCAGGAAAAGATTTTTTTGGAATAACAACCGCTGGTTTGACTAAGGCTTTCATTTCTTACAACCACCCTGACCTAACTGACGATAAGGAACTTATGTCCTTCATTTATTCAGAATATTGCTTTTGGAATAAACTTGACTCGACAAAAATTGACGACAATCTTTCTCAAATAAACTTTGAGACAATATTGCAAATGATTGAAGAATTGTTTTCATACGTTGAAGATGTTGAAAGAACTCATCATAAGCACAAATTTCAAAATAGCGTAAAAAATACAATATACTCCCTTAATCGAAGATTGTATTTTAGAATAAATCAAGTCCGAAATCCTAAGTGGAAAGACTTATCTTATTTCTTTATTGAAAAAATCTACAATCATCTTATTGACGAAATAGTCCGACATCTAAACCCTCATAACAAAGACGCCATCAATACAGGAATGTTAGGGTTCAAAGATTTTCTAAACACACAATTTGATAAGAAGACACACTCAAGACGAGTTTACACTTTAAATTATGACAACTGGTTAAACAGATATGACAACTATTTTGACGGATTTGTAAACGATAAATTTGACTTTAAAGAAGTTATCAATAATAGGATTACAGATTGCCACTACAATCTTCACGGTTGTATTCTTTGGCACAGACTATTAGTTTGCGAAAAATTAGCAGAACCAGAAGAACGAAAACACATACAGAGTTTTGATGGTTATACAATTTCAAGAGAAGCACTTCTTCCTTCACCTATAATTTCTGGCTATAACAAACTGACAAGAATAAATTCAAGTCCACTCTTAGAAATATTTCATTCACTAACTTCGGACTGCGTGACTGCAAATAAAGTTTTAATTATTGGTTACAGTTTCAGCGACCCTCACATAAACAACAATCTTAAATTTATTGACAAAGGAACGAAGGTTATAGTCGTTGTATATTACGACAAATCTTGTTTAACGGACACAAAAAGCGACTTTCACAGAATAACTTGGGAATTAAATGACATATTTGGGGTTCAGTTTAATAATCTCGTAATTAGAAATGAACTTAATCACACAGTTGACAGTGATGATGGACGAGTTTCTATTTTTATCAATGGTATTGGACAAACATTTTATGACGAATATCCGAAAATATAAAAACCGAACCGCTAACAGGCGTTTGGCTCAATGGCGGGTGAAATGGTTTTTTGAACATTCTACCTCGCATCAACTTTTGTGGTGTATTGACAGTTTTGTGCTCCGAAATCCGCCACTGCGCCAAGCGCCAAACCGTTACCAGCTATTTTAAACCAAACGACAATGATACAGCCAACAGAAGAACAGATATTAAATATCCGGACACTTTTAACGACAAGTATTGACCAACTTATCACTAATGACAGTGACATTTTCAATATTGACATTGTAATGCCTCAACAAATTTCGCCTGACGCAAGATTACTAAACCGAGAACTGCACGAAACGACAATTAAT
Source organism: Pseudanabaena sp. UWO311 (assembly GCA_943371725.1). Lineage (GTDB taxonomy): Bacteria > Bacteroidota > Bacteroidia > Flavobacteriales > Flavobacteriaceae > Flavobacterium. The sequence goes on from CALRVY020000130.1 coordinate 6,054, forward strand.
CACAGACTTGCATTTTATCTTGAACAGAATATTCAGCAAACTGAATTGGGAATTTACAATGTTGACATAGAGTATAACAGATATTACGGTAATCAAAAAATCCTAAACACCGTTGACGGTCAGCAATCGGTTAGACCAGATATTGTAATTCACACCAGAATAAATGACCAAGTAGAGCAACAGCACTATCTTGTTGTAGAAGCAAAAAAAGCACAGATAACACAACACGACATCAACAAAATTCTTGGGTTCATTTCAGACCCAAATTACTTTTATCTATTCGGGTTGACAATTTCATATTGCTTCAATGAAGAAAATGTTCTAGCCAACTTGTATTATTTTAATGGAGAAACAATTGTAAATGAAGAATTAAATAGACCAAAATGAAAGAATACAATCATCAAGAAGACTGGTTTTACGAAGGGCAAATAAGCAAAAAACTTGTTGACTATTTTTTAAAAAATGGCTATAAAATCTTAAAGGACAATTCAGAGAAAATTAGTGCAAGAGGAGAAGATATTATTGTTAGTCTTCAAGGACAACAGGAAATAATTGAAGTAAAAGGTTATCCAACGACAGTTCACACAAAAGGTAAAGACAAAGGAAAACCCAAACCGACAAATCCCAAGTTACAAGCTAAGCATTGGTTTTCAGAAGCTCTCCTTTCAAGTATATTCAACTATCAACGACATAAAGACAGTAAGAATTTTAATCTTGCTTTAGCTTTTCCACTAACTGACAGATATAAAGAACTTATTGGAAAAGTTGAGGATTTTTTTACGGACAATAATATAAATTTTAAAGTGTATTTCGTGGACGACAAAGGGTCTGTGACAATTGATAACTTGAATAAAAATGAAAGAAAAAACAGCAGGTAACAGGCGTTTGGCTCAATGGCGGGTGAAGTGGTTAATTGAACATTCTACCTCGCATCATATTTTTCAGTATATTGACACTTATGTAATCCGAAATCCGCCACTGCGCCAAGCGCCAAAACGTTGGCAGTAGTTTTAAAAATGACGAAATATGACAAAAAACATTTTACTAATAACATTCATCTTTATTTTCAATATTAGAATGTTTGGACAAGAAATTTGTAATTGTAATGCAGATTTGAACTTTGTAATTGAAAAAATTGAAAAAGAACATCCAGGATTTTCTGTAAATGTTACTGACAAAAATATTGAATTTTATAAACATTTAAAAGATAGTCTAACTACTGAAACCAACAAAGAAAACATATCAAAAGATTTATGCCAAAAAATTATAAAAAAATATATAAGCTTCATTAAGGACAAGCATCTTCAAATTTATGACCCAATTAAAATTGGTGAAGCTGAATATGAAAAAAATTTCGTTGCTAAAAATTTACCCGAATATAAAGATTTAGAAAATTCAACAGGTTATATTAGAATATCAAGTTTTAACTATAAACTATGGAAAGAATTAGATGAATTTTATGATAGTATTACGCCAATTATTAAAACAAAACAAAGAATAATTATTGATATTAGAAATAACGGTGGCGGTGGAGAAAGAATGTATAATCAACTTTTGAAAATTTTAAAATCAAACGCTAAAAAAGTTAAAATTGCAGTAGTTTTTAATAATAAATGTGCAAGTGCATGTGAGGAAGTTGCATTAATTCTAACAGAAAACAAAAATATAAAAACTTTTGGAGAAAATACAAATGGACAATTTGCATATGGGTTCGTTAAAGGATATAAAACTCCGAATTGCGGATTTACTTTTGTGATTACTACGAAAAAATATTCAGATAGATTAAAATATGAATTTACAGGTGTCCAACCAGAATTTATTCTTGATAAAGAGAAAGAATCTGAATGGATAAAAATTATTGAAAAGAAACTGAATGAATAAAAACTACTGCCAACAAGCGTTTTGCAAGATTGCGGGTTCAGTGCTTTTTAGAAATTTTAGTGCTTAATCACAGTTTAGGGTTTTTTAGTAACTTTGGTGCTAAAAGCCCGCAACCTCGCAAATCGCTGGGACGTTAGCAGTAATTGTAAAACGACATCGTAACAAAAGAAACAAACCAATAGCGTCCTAAAC